>NC_016041.1:3900000-4134229 GCF_000226565.1 Glaciecola nitratireducens FR1064
GAGTTAATGCATGCTGAGCAGCTGCAGGCATTTTTTGCGCAAGAACATAAGGGCGATAGTGAGGAATCTCCTAGCGATCCAGCAACACTCACCGCAAATTACGACAAGTTACCAATGCAGCTATTGCTTGATGGCGCGTTAGAGGCGAATTTTAATTTGCTACAGGGCGATTTCGTCGTAAAACGTAAAACCAATGCACAGTGGGAAAAGTGGCGCTTAGCGGCAGTGCTCGCCGCCGTAGCCTTGTGCGTTAACTTAGCCAGCAAAACAGTTGAGTTAAATTCAATTAAAAGCCAACGCCAAGTGGTTGAAAATAGGTTACAAGCAAGTATCAATGAAGGTTTCCCAAATTTACCTAAATCGAGAAATAAAGAAACCGCGATTAGAAATGAAATGGTGCGCCTTGAGCAAGGAGGCGGCGGTATTTCAATGTTAGTCATGCTTACCCAAATGAGTCCGTCTTTTGCCAACACCGGTGTTAAACCACAGTCCATTCGTTACGACGCAACACGCACAGAATTGCGCATGCAGTCGGTAGCCAGCAACTTTGAGTCGCTCGAAAAATTTCGTCGCGAAGTTCAGGCGCTGGGCTTTGAAGTAGACCAAGGCGCGATTAATAATAAAGGCGAACAAGTCGTTGGCACGATCATTATCAAAGGCTGAGGGAGAATCTCGGTCAAAGCGTTATTAAGGTAACAGTATGAAAAAGTATTTTGGATGGTTTTATGCGCTGTCAGAGCGCGAGCAAAAAATGGTGAGTTTAGCCGCAACAGTTTCCGTCATTGGCATTTTCTACTTCGCATTATGGGCGCCGTTGAACAACTCGCTTGTTCAACAACAAGTTTTGCTTGAAAATCAAACTACGTTCGCCTCATGGGTTGACGAACAAGCTATAAGAGCAGAAAAATTAAGACAATCAGCCTCTGGAGCTAGTTTCACCGGCTCGCTTACACAGCTTGTTAACCAAACGACTCGTACCAGCAACATTCAAGTTGCCCGCATGCAGCCCGTCGGCGAAAACCTGCAGATTAGTATCGACGAAGTTTTGTTTTCTGATTTAGTGACATGGCTCGATGTAATGGAGCGCCGAGGCGTTGTCGCCATTCAGTCCGATATTACTGAAACAAATAATCCCGGCTACGTACAGGTACGTCGCCTGCAATTAGGAAAGCGTTAAATGATAAAGATGAAGCCTTGGAAATGGATCGTACTGGCTATTTTTACCTATCTGATTCTGCTGGTCGCCTATTTGCCTGCAGTACACATTGTTAAATTTATACAAACGAATAATCCGAATTTGCCGGTAAGTATAGGTAAGGTTGAAGGCACACTGTGGACCGGTAAGGTCGACAAGCTTATTGCACAAGGTATCGTAATTAATAATCTGAAGTGGGAGCTATCTCCTTGGTCTTTATTAATAGGCAACGCCAGTGTGGACCTTAACGGCGGTAAAATTAGAGGAAGCGAACAAGCATATGTGAAAGGCAATGTCAGTGCTTCGCTGTTTAATTTACAAAATGTAAGCGCTGAAGAATTCAGGTTATTTTTACCTGCTCGTAGCGTTATGGCGCAGCTACCGCTCCCAGTGCCCGTGACTGCTGATGGTCGCTTTAGAGTTGAAATTAAAGAATTTGAGTTTAACAAAGCCTGCGTCAACTTAGCGGGAAGAGGGAGTTGGTTGAATGGCTCTGTTAGTGGGCCTAGCGGCGTTATTGATTTTGGTAATTTCGACGCTAACCTTGTTTGTGAAGGCGAACAATTTGCCATACAAATACAGCCTGACAACATGTTAAACCTTGATGCAAAAGTGCTACTGTCGGTTGCTGGAAAGTACAACATTAAAGGTCGTTTCAAGCCTTCTGATACCATGCCCAAAGAAGTGCAGCAGGCAGCAAACTTTTTTGGAGCCGCTGACAACGAAGGATTCCGCAAAATAAACCTGTAGCTTTAATTATTTTATCAATAAATTCAGTTAGTTAAATATTTTTGAATAAAAACACCCTTTAATTTGTACGATTTTTAATCTATTTTAACTAGCCATGTCGCAAACCTGCGACGTATTTGTGGTTGACGAAATATGCAGCTAAAAGAAATAACAACACCTCACATCAGCGAGCTTGATGTTGCGAAAAAATCGCGCTTACTTGTGGTCGACGATGACCCAAATCAGCTTCGATTTTACCTTCACGGCTTGAGCAAGCTGTATTATTGTCAGTTCGCTAGGACTGCTCACGATGCGATAAGTTGTGCCCGCCAATTCCCTCAGCCCGACTTAATTATTCTCGACGTTGTTATGCCAGATCTCGGCGGATTTGAAATTTGTCGATTATTAAAATGTGACCCACTAACCTCAAATATTCCCGTAATATTTGCTAGTGGAATTGAAGATATCGACGTTAAGGTACGCGGCTTTGACTTAGGTTGCGTAGACTACATCACCAAGCCGGTTCTCGTTCCAGAAATGAATGCTCGCATCTCGACTCATTTGAAGCTCGCGCGCCAAGCGCACTTATTGGAGTCTTTGGCATACTTGGATCCATTAACACAAGTGCCTAATCGACGTCAGTACAATGAAACCATTCAGAGGGAATGGTCGCGCAGTATCCGTTATGCGCAACCCATTGCCATGATACTCATCGACATTGATTTTTTTAAGCAATTTAATAACTTTTATGGGCACGGCGTTGGTGACGATTGCTTAATTAAAGTCGCTTATCATTTGCACTCATTAAGCCGCCGTCCTGGTGACTTATTTGCACGAATTGGTGGCGAAGAGTTCGTATTGATCCTAAGTGATTGTGATGAACTCGGTGCAGTTAACAAAGCAGAAGAAGTCATTGAGACTGTTTCCCAATTAAACATCGCTAATCAAGGCGCACCTAATCATGACCGAGTGACTGTCAGCGTGGGCATTGCAGTGGCAAAACCAAAAGTATCAGAAGAACCCCTCTCACTATTTCAAGCGGCAGACGAGGCGCTGTATAATGCCAAAAACTCCGGCCGAGACAAGTACGCCCTAGCAGAGCGGTAGAGCTAAACCCGGGTCTACTAAAATAGATCGGGATAGAAGAAGGCGCTCAAGGTCAATAATGTTGCGCTGATATAAATACTGCTGCGGGTTTCTAAGCCATTGGTTAACTGACCAATGGCGCCCCCCTTTTGCTTGATATTCACCGTGTTGAACATGTCGTCCATCGCAGGGCCAAGCTCTTCGCCTAACTTCAGTTTTTGATATATTTGATTGGGTAGTGGCAACGTTGCTGTTCTGCCTGTTTGCAGTCTGGATGCGTCTGCAATACACACCACAGCATAGGTACTAGGAATATCATCCAAAACATCCACTCCGCCTTCGTAGCTGACGAAGTAGTCAGCGCTATGATGCTGTTGGCAGTACCTCACTCGATTAACTGCACCATCTCTGGTTTCTTGCGTGCTCATCGGTTGCTCGCTAACCAAGGATGGAGCATCGACGGCAAGCACTTCAATTTCATGATCGGCAAACGCGGTCGCAAAGCTCTTTCTGGCAGCTTCAATTTTTACTGGGTTTTTAGACGCAACAATGATTTTCATGGTTAATTATTCATTCCTCAAATCGTTTCTCTTTGACTCTTTATGTAGTCTTTATTTCGCAGTGATGAATGCGCTACGTTAATTAATATCGTGCAAAAGACTCAAGTAATCATTAGTAGTCATGTGCCCGTGGATCTCATTTTCTGGCAGCTTACTATCAGGGTTTGTAATACCTAGGGTGTACGCAATCCCATATTCCTTTGCAGCATCTAATATCACCTGGCTGTCATCTACAAATAGAGTTTTTGCCGGGTCAAAATTAAGATGGGCCTGCAGCTTCTGCCATAGCAACTGCGATTCTTTGGTTACCCCAAACTGATGAGTAGAAATAAGTTCATCAATATGCTCGTCCAATTGTGTCTTCTCTACTTTTAAAGACAAACTTCCAGGGTGCGCGTTGGTAACCAATACCACTTTTTTCTGACTTGCTTTGAGCGCATCTAAAAAGGGTAAAGTATCGGGACGAAGGCTAATTAAATGCGATATTTCCTGCTTTGCCACAATAATATCCAAATCAAGCTGCTCAGCCCAATAGTCAAGACAGTACCACTGTATTTGGCCCTGAACTTTAGCATAAGAGTCGCGCATTTCTTGCTTGCACTGCTCTATACTTTTACCCTGCTTCTCGGACATCTTTTGAGGAATATGCTCTAACCAAAATTGATTGTCGAAATGCAAATCAAGTAAGGTTCCATCCATATCCAATAAAACAGTTTCTATGTTATGCCATGGTAAAAGTGCCAAGCGATTTTCCTTGTGATAATGTAAGCAATATAGGATTCTAAAGTATCAATAGCTTATCGTGAATTAGGAATGAGTAAAATAGACAATAAAAAAGAGTTACCAACGATCCACAGCGCAGAAATCGTCGCTAAATCTAAGTTTTTTAAAGTTGAAAAGCTGAACCTTGAATTTAGCAATGGCGCAACCCGAGAGTTCGAAAGAATGGTGGGCGCGGGACGCGGCGCCGTTATGATTGTGCCATTGAAAGATGCTGATACGATGTTGCTCATTCGTGAGTACGCTTGCGGAACCCACTCCTACCAGTTAGGTTTCCCCAAAGGCCTAATTGATCCTGGAGAGACATCGGAGCAAGCGGCCAATAGAGAGTTACAAGAAGAGGTTGGCTACAAAGCCGACACACTTCATGCGCTGCATACGGTGCATATGGCCCCCACATTTTTTGATGCAAAGATGCATATCCTGATTGCCGAACACTTAACGCCGCAGTCATTAGAAGGCGATGAGCCAGAGCCATTAGAGGTGATTGAATGGCCTGTGGCCAAAGTAGATGAGCTACTCGCAAGAGACGACTTTGTCGAAGCCCGAAGCGTGGCAGCATTGCTGTTATTGCAAAAATGGAAGAAGGAAAATAACTAAGTGCACCATTCCATTGCAGAGTTACTAGAAATAGCTAAAGAAGCCGCCTGTACTGCAGGACAAGAAGTCTTAGATATCTACGACAAAGGCGTTTTCGAAGAATACGCAAAAGATGACGAATCGCCAGTCACCAGCGCAGACTACCGAGCGAACGATATCATTATGAGCATCTTGCAAGAGCAGACGCCTGATATTCCAGTGATGTCTGAAGAAACACCGCAAGTGCCTCTTGAGGAGCGCGCAAAATGGACCCGTTATTGGCTTATAGATCCTATTGACGGCACGCAAGAGTTTATTGCGCGCTCAGGTGATTTTGCTGTCAACATTGCACTGATTGAGAATAATGAACCCGTTATTGGGGTTATTTATTGGCCCACCGGTGAAACGCTGTATTTTGCAAGTAAAGACCAAGGTGCATATAAACGCTGCAATGTTGAAACCAAAAGAATCGCGGTGAGAGAGTTCAAAGTACCTAGCGAAGACGTGATCATGATTGCAATTAGTCGTCGACAATCGCGTGAAAAAGTGTTCAATAAAATGTCAGATAAACGCGTGTACCAAACGCTACCGGCGGGCAGTTGCTCGTTAAAAGCCTGTTTCATTGCCGAAGGTAAGGCTGACGTATTCATGCGTTTAGGTGTTACGGGTGAATGGGATACTGGTGCCTCTCAATGCATTATTAACGAAGCCGGCGGCAGAATTGTCGCCGCCACATTTGATGAACTCAGCTATAACCAGCGCGATTCAGTTGAAAACCCAGATTTCGTGGTACTAGGTGATCAGCGCGTACATTGGGAAAGCGTCATTCAGTATTAACGGTCTTAAACCCCGTCTTTCTTGCGGAGGCAGGAATCTCCCCGATGCTACCTCTAATTGTTCAACATTTGCACATCGCAAATACCGTGATTGAGATGAAATATAAATGTTAACTATTATTAAAAAATACGATGAACTGGGATTTAGGTGGGTTGATTAGGAGATTTCGGTGGCTGCAAACGTTTGATAAAAAACTTTTTGAAGGAAGACGGCTTAGTCACAACACTTAGTTAATGTTGATTCAGTTCGATGTTCGACACTTCCTTCATGACATGCTGGCAAGCAAGCCTATAACCGAGCGCTAATTCATCTGGCGTCAAACGCTCACGATCAGCGGCTGTAATCAACAATTCAGGTTCACCTTTAAATTTGCAAGTACCGCAAAGGCCACCGCCACCGCATATTGATCTAATCTCGATATTACTGGCGCTGAGTGCGTCAAGAATAGAACTATTTGCGCTTGCTGATAGTGTCACCGCTTTTGGGAGCTTTTCGCTATGAACGAGCAACATTTTATTTCGATCAAACCACGTTATTTTGATGCGCCCGTCGCTAAAAAGTCGGTACAGCCCCCATGCCCCAGTGCCCGACAATAAAAGCGTCATTACGGCAAATATCTTAATAAACCAATTGTTAAAACTCCCTTCTTCAGCATAATCCATGAAGTGCAGCATCAGCAAAAGATCACGCCAGCGTGTTTCGTCATTCACATGTGCAATCACATCACCGGTTTGTGCTCGGATATAAATACTCGTTTGACTGACATCATCAACGTTAATTTGCCAAACGGCATTGCGCTCACGGGGTAGGTCTTCTATAGGCGGGTATAACAAGCCTGCTACAGACATTTTCTCTGATTGGTCTGCTGATAGATTAGGATTTTGGGTCTGAGAAGATCCAAACGCGCTATCTTTATACGAAAAGCGAGCTATCTGATAGATTAATTTTTTATCAGTAGGTGCTAATTCCTCTGCGCTTAAATCAATTAATTCACCGCTTATCGCATCCACGAGTTTATAGTGCGACGCTTGGTAGTCATGCTGCCCTGCATTTATTTTTAACTTATAGATTACTTGATCAAATAGACGACTAAGCTCAATTTCGCTTGTCATGGGATAGTTTTTTAATAATGATTTAACGCTAACAAAAGGTGTATTTACAGCGCCTGAATTGTCGTCAGTATTTTCATAAAAGCGAGCAAAAGAAGTCGGATTATTACGCACCAAAGTGTCGCGACCAGCAGCCTTATCCATATCAAGCTTACCCAGCAAAAAGCCTGAACCAAGCCAGATAAATAGCTGTATGAAAACAGCTAGGGATAGCCACTTATGCACCCGTTTAAACATCATGAGGTAGCGCCTTCCAACTTATTCTTAAACAAGCGAAACCAGAGCAATACAAGGCCAGATAATGCGGCGAGAAAACCACTAACGCTAAATACATTTAACAACAGATTGTTTATATCTTCACCTTCATAGTAGTCCATGATGTGAAGCCGCCACAGTAAATCAAAAATACGCCAAGTATTTTTTCTCACCGTGACTATCTCGCCGTTTGTGCTGCTCACATAAAGGGTAGGCGAGTTGACGCCAAAAAAGTCAATCCGCCAAAGCGGTAGTGGACGAAACGCAATTTCACTGGGTGGGTTTTCAGTAATTAATTCAATCTGTTTTACTTCTTTAGATTCTTTCAAACTACCAATAGCAAGCTCAAGTGCGAGCGATTCTGAGATGCTGTCGATTAGCGTTCCGGTGCTCGCATCCAAGATCATCTGTCCATTATCAGTAAACCGATAAACTGGGGTTATACCCAACCAACCTAGGGTGATATTTTTGGCATCAGGGTAGAGAAGAACGACTTCATTAATATCGACACTAATAGACCGTCGTGTTTCTTGAGAGGCTTTTTGACCTGAACTGTTATGCTCATTTTGACGAGTGTCATCTGCGTAGACGAGGACTGGTTGCTTAGCGCTAAGTAAGTCCTCACCATGAATACTGTGAATATCTATAAGCACCATATAAAGGCCACTAAAAGACCATATCAGAAACTGCAGTCCGACGAACAACATAAGCCATCGATGATATCGGCGAACTGCTGTTACCATTTAAAACTCATTAATATGCTTACTCAAGTAGGTCCGTTTCCATATTAAATAGATGATCGACAAAATTAGCAAACTCAAATTCGTCGCCGCGTTAATTATGCTCAAATTGATTATCAATCGCACAATGAGTGTGTATACTAATTGTACAATTAATTAATAAAATGTTGCTGTTTATTAATTAAGGATCTCAACAATAAAACAAGGATTGCGACAATGCCTATTGAAATTACTTTTAAACTGTCTGACACCGATTTAGAGCACTTCCGAGCGATGATGAGGCTCGCTATGGAAAAAGCTCGCGCATACCCGCCATCTGAGGTGTTGGAAAAAGCCCGTGCCGTTTGTGCAGAAATGGAGCAAGCCAATCTCCCTGACTTTGTAAAGCAAAGACTAGATTCATTAGAAACACTCATATCGGCATTAGAAGACCCTGAGTGGCAAATGCCCGAAGATGAAAAAAATGAGATCCTGACCTCACTTGCATATTTCACTGAACCGGAAGATCTCGTTCCAGATAATATCCCGGGTTTAGGTTACGTAGACGATGCAATAATGATTGAGCTCGTTATTCAAGAATTATCCGAAGATTTAAACGCATACATGCAGTTCTGCAGTTTTAGAACAACTGAGGTGAATCGTCGCGGTGACCAAGCAAACACAAATAGGGACAGTTGGTTGGCAAGTAAAAGAAGCGAACTTCGTTCCAATGCTCGACGCAATCGAAGTTCAGGAGGCGGAACACGCTTGTTCTCAAGGATCATGTAAGTTAAATAATTCAAGGGTGAGTTTTTAATTCACCCTATGAAAACCTGTTTAACAAAAGCCTTCCACCTTATATTTTCTTACCCTGTCATGCTTGGCAGTCAAGCGCATCATCTATTTGCGACATAGACGAACCTGATAAGTATTTAAAACTCATTAAACTGCTTCTTCAACTGCAGTCGTTTCCATAGTAAATAAATGACCGGCAGAATTAGCAGGGTTAACAATAATACGCTGACCATACCACCAACCATCGGCGCAGCGATCCTACTCATCACTTCAGACCCAGTTCCTACTCCATATAATATAGGTAATAGACCAATGATTATCGTTGCAGCGGTCATCATGACAGGCCTCACTCTCAGCGCAGCACCATGTAACACAGCTGAGAAAAGGCTATCTTGAGTAGGTTGTTTGCCTTGCTCTTTGCAGTTTTCAAGCATGCTATTAAAAGACTGATTGAGATACACCAGCATGATAACGCCTATTTCTACCGCCACACCGGCTAGGGCTATAAAGCCAACACCTACCGCAACTGAAAAGTTGAAGCCTTCCAGATAAATGAGCCAAATACTGCCGACCATTGCCAACGGCAGCGTTCCTATAATCATCGCGACTTCAGTGATATTTCTGAAGTTTAAATACAGCAATATAATGATGATCATTAGGGTTAAAGGAAGCACGTAGGAGAGCTTCTCTTGTGCTCTTTGCATATACTCATATTGCCCTGACCACGTTATGGAATACCCTGCCGGTAACTCAAGTTGCTCATTTACGGCAGCCTGGGCTAAGGCAACATAGCTGCCCAAGTCGGTATTTTCGATATCGATAAAAACCCAACCGTTGGGTCGTGCATTTTCGCTTTTAATGCCAGGCGGACCATCTTCAATGAACACATTGGCAACATCCGCCAGCGCAATACGTTTTCCTTGAGGCGTAACAATCGGCAATAAACCCAAGGCCTCAGGGGAGGCGCGATAAGATTGCGGATAACGGATATTGACTGGGTATCGTTCCAGCCCTTCAACACTTTGCGTCACCTTCATGCCGCCCACAGCGCTGGCAACAACCGACTGTACGTCAGCAATATTCAAACCATAGCGCGCAGCCTTTTCTCGCTGGATATCCACTTTAATGTAGCGGCCACCGGCTACCCGTTCAGAATAGACAGATGCTGTGCCTTCAACCTGACTTAGAATTTGCTCAATTTGTTGGCCAATTTGTTGAATTTCTTTCAGGTCACGCCCGCCTATTTTGATACCAACAGGTGTTTTGATGCCGGTCGCTAACATGTCTATACGCGTTTTTATGGGCATAACAAAGGCGTTTGTAAGGCCAGGAATATCTAATAAGTCATCTAACTCTTTGATTAGCGATTCCGTCGTCAAGCCTTCCCGCCATTCGTCTCTAGGCTTTAACTGAATAAAGCTTTCGATCATAGTTAATGGCGCAGGATCCGTTGCTGTTTCAGCACGTCCTATTTTACCAAATACGGTCTGTACTTCTGGGACCGTGTAAATCAGCTTATTTGTTTGTTGCAGAATTTGTCGCGCTTTACCAACAGACACGCCCGCGTAAGTTGTGGGCATATACATCAAGTCGCCTTCGTCGAGAGGCGGAATAAATTCACTGCCTATTTTATTAATAGGCCAAAAACCGACAAAGAGTATGACTAAAGCAGCCAACAAGGTGCTTTTCGGAAAGCTCATGACGGTTCTAAGTGCTGGCAAATATAACCAAGACAAAAATTTATTAACCGGATTTTTATGCTCCGGTAGTATTTTACCTCGAATAAAATAGCCCATTAATACTGGCACTAAAGTAATGGCAAGTGCAGCGGCTGCCGCCATCGCATAAGTTTTAGTGTAGGCCAAGGGCGCAAACATCCGTCCTTCTTGTGCCTCAAGTGTGAATACGGGCAAAAAACTCACGGTGATGATCAGTAGGCTTGAAAACAAAGCAGGCCCAACTTCCGTGGCTGAATCTATGACGATTTGCCATCGGTTTTCGTCTGTCAGTGGCGTTTTTTCGATATGCTTATGCATGTTTTCTATCATGACAATAGCACCATCGATCATCGCACCTATTGCAATTGCAATGCCCCCCAATGACATAATATTGGCATTAATGCCCTGTAAATGCATGATGATAAAGGCGGTAAGGATCCCGACCGGCAGACTTATAATGGCAACTAACGATGAGCGAACGTGAAATAAAAACGCAATACAAACGAGCGCGACGACAATAAATTCTTCAAGTAGCTTAGAGCTTAGATTATTCACCGCTCGCTCAATCAATGCTGAGCGGTCATAAACCGGCACTATCTCAACGCCATCCGGTAAACCCTTCTTCAGTTCTTCTAGTTTTAACTTCACCGCGTCGATAGTTTGCTGGGCATTTTCACCAAAGCGCATGACCACAATTCCGCCAACAGCTTCGCCTTCACCATTCAGCTCTGTCACGCCACGGCGCATTTGCGGACCAACAACCACTTCCGCAATATCTTTAATCAACAGCGTAGTGCCTTTGTCGGTAGTGCTTGCACCTAGTGGAATATTCTCAATGTCCTGTCTATTTTGAATATAACCTGTTGCTCGCACCATGTATTCAGCCTCGGCAAGTTCAATGACCGATGCGCCAATTTCTTGATTGCCTCGTTGTATTGCAGTTTGTACATGCGATAGTGGAATGCCATAAGCACGCAATTTTTCTGGGTCAACCTGTACTTGATATTGCTTAACCATACCGCCGGCAGACGCAACTTCGGATACACCGGCCACAGTTTGTAATTCATACTTTAGAAACCAGTCTTGTAGGCTGCGCAGTTCGCTAATATCGTGCTGTCCGGTTCTATCGGTTAATGCGTAGATATAAACCCAACCCACACCGGTGGCATCAGGCCCTAATTGAGGTCTCGCATTTTCCGGTAAGCTCGGTGCCACTTGGGACAAATACTCAAGCACACGGCTTCTTGCCCAATACAAATCCGTGTCATCGTCAAAAATGATGTAGACATAAGAATCACCAAAGAACGAGAAGCCTCTCACCGTTTTAGCGCCGGGCACTGAGAGCATTGCCGTCGTTAGCGGGTAAGTAACCTGATCTTCAACTACTTGTGGCGCTTGTCCTGGATAGCTGGTTTTAATGATTACCTGCACATCGGACAAATCTGGAATGGCATCTACAGGGGTGTTTTTCAGCGAAACTAAGCCACCGCCTACGATGATAAAGGTGCATAATAGTACGAAGAATCGGTTGTGTACCGACCATCTAATAATCGCTGCAATCATGGCTTCACACCTACCACTTCAAACATACCTGATTCAGGTTTTTGCAATAACACCTGTAGAGTTTGTCCCTCTGCTAATTGAGTGAAGTCGACATCCTCTGCAACAACAAAATTCATGGTCATACCGGGCATGCCCCAATCATCAATATCCCCATGCGTTAGTCGCACCATTCTTTCCTCTGGCATGGCGTCATCTACCGTAGCCTCAACCCACACAGGCTCATTCATACCGCCCATTCCACTCATTCCACCCATGTCGCTCATGTTGCTCATGTTGCTCATGTCGTTCATTTTTTCGTCTTCGCCTTCAGCAAGCGCAGTCTTTGACCGGTCAAGCTCGCCTCCTATACGAATAAAGTCAGAGCTAATACTGCTTTCGGAATCCAATAAAAATTGAGCCGAAGTTACCACTGTATCGCCATCCATCAGGCCAGATAAAACTTCAGTGTAATTACCTGATTTCAATGCAGCCTTCATTGTTGTATGACCAGAGTGAGGCGCATTTGGGTCTGTCACTATTTCTACAACATTGCCAATGTTGACTTCCACTGACTTAAATTTTCCGTCGCCTAAGGCCAGCACTACACGGTTTTGCGTTCCGGTGCGAATGACCGCTTCAGAAGGTACAACAATGTTAAGTTCATCAACTTGAGATTCTTGCATAAGCTCATGCATATTTTCATCACTGCTCTTATGCATAGCTGATTTTCCAGTAAAAATGCTCACTTGTGCGAACATATTGGGCTTTAAGAAATAGTCTTCATTGCTAAATCTCAAGCGTGCTCTCAAGGTACGAGTACTGGCATCCATTGTAGGATAGATATAATCAACTTGGCCTTCCCAGGTTTTTCCGGGTAAGTATTCCATAGTCATGACGACCGGCAAACCCAATTTGACTAAATTCGATTGGCGTTCAAAAATTTCTGCATCAACCCAGACTTCATCTAAAGCAGCAATGGACATGAGCGTCATGCCCGGCTTTACATAAAAGCCTTCGCGAATATTCAGGTTATCAACAAAGCCAGTTTGCGACGCGGTGAACACAACGGTCTGCTGCACTTTTTCAGATTCGACAAGTTTGTCGATGGCTATTTTTGGCATTTGTAAGGCTTGTAAACGCGATTTCGCTGCCGCCATCAAGTTTCTGTTAGCGCGCTTTACCGCCAAGAGAAATTCCTCCTGTGCATTCACTAATTCAGGAGAATACAGCGCAAACAAGGGCTCGCCTTTTTTAACATATTCACCGGCTGCTTTAACATTCAGCACTTCAATCCAACCCTCGACTCTAGGATGAACGTGCACGAGCGTATCTTCATTATATTGAACGTAACCGACTGTTTTTATAGTAACATCAAGCGCCCTACGCTGAACTTTAGCAGTTTTAACACCTAAATTATTGACCACATTTGGGTCGATTCTGATTGTGCCTGGACTGTCTTTCCCGCCACCATTTTCATCATCGGCATAAACCGGTACCAGATCCATTCCCATGGGTGACAAGCCTGGTTTATCTCTTTTGAAATTAGGATCCATAGGCGCAACCCAATAAAGAGGTTCGCTCTCGGTAGCTTGCATGCTAGCAGATGATGAAGCCGTTTCTCCTAGCATAAACTTATAACTAATAAGGGTGACAATAACCCCTATAACTAAACCAATGCCGAGCAATACAATTTTGGATGCTGAAGAACTTTTTTTACCAGAGGTGGTTTCTTGTGTGCTGTTCATTAGTATTCCCCTACCTTAACTGCAGTTGCGGGTTGTGATTGTTGGTCAAAGCGCTCAATAGAATCAAAAGCTCTGGCAGTATTAAAAGTACTTTCTTGTGTCGTAAAATAATAGTTCAACTCAACTTGCGCCTTTAACAAATCAACCTCAATGTTGAGCATGTCTATTCGAGCGTTCAAGTCGTCAATGCGAGCCCGAACGACTTCAGAAAAATCACCGTCATCATTGGTGTAGGCAGTCAACGACGCTTCTGCCTGTTCTCTTGTTTGAACCAAGATATTGTCATCGAATAAGGTTTGCCTTTTAAGCAAACGTTGATAACGCGACCACGTTGATTGTAGCTGTGAAACCAGTCCTCTTAATGCCAGTAGTTTGTCTGTCTTTATCGCCTCTGCTTCGCGAACTGCTGCAGATACTTTTTTGTCTTGCGAACTTTGCGTGAAAAGAGGTAAATCGAACGACAAGCCAACAGAAAAGAAATCGGCGCGGCTGCGACCGAGCTGATCATCAGCTCTGTAAGCATAACTAGCGTTGACTCCCCACTGCGGCTTATAAGCTTGCTTAGCTAATTTGATACCAGTTTCACCCGCATCAATGCGCTGCTCAATTGCTAGAATTGACGGATGGGCATTTAGCACTTGCGCTAACGCCTGCTGATCGAACCCGGCCAGCAACTCTACTTTGGACTGCGCGAGACTTTCTATGCTAGGGCGCTCAACAGAGACGCGTTTGTATTGTGCGAAATCGACAGAAGCCAAAGGTTGTGGATTACCATTATTAAACCACTCAAGTAACTGGCTACCTGCTTGTTCTTTTTGCGACATCAGTGTATTCAGTCGGTCTTCAAGTCGCGTGAGCTCGAGTTGTGCTCGCACGATGTCTTGC
The DNA here is from genome assembly GCF_000226565.1 of Glaciecola nitratireducens FR1064. NCBI lineage: Bacteria > Pseudomonadati > Pseudomonadota > Gammaproteobacteria > Alteromonadales > Alteromonadaceae > Brumicola > Brumicola nitratireducens. The sequence continues at coordinate 3,914,535 of NC_016041.1, forward strand.
TGGCGCACGTTGCCAACGGCTGACGAATAACTAGCTTGCACTATTTCGGCCAATTGCTGAAACAATGCTTTGTCGTTTTCTATCAACGCAACAATCTGCTGCGCTCGGTAAACTTCCAGCCACAGCGATGAAACCATTACCTCGGTTTTCGCCATTCTGTCTTGGCGCAGCAATGGATATTGATAAGCCAATTCTTGCAGTTGTTTCCGTTGGATACCACGGCTGTTTCCGCGCGTAAACTGCTGCGCAACGCCAGCTTTTAATTGCGTCATGGGCTCTTGATCGAACACAAATCCATCGGTAGGTAGATTTGCCAAACCAATAGAAACAACCGGATTGGGCAAAGTATCAACGGCGTCACTTCTATCCAACATAGCTTGCTCGCTGATCTCGCTGCGTACTAACCATGGATCATTAGCAATCGCGAGCGATATAGCCTGAGGCAAGGTCAGTGATTGCATACCTTTTTCCTTGGTATCAACGCCTTGCTTGGCCCGTTGATTAGCGTTGGCATGGCTAACTGGCGCTGCAAAATTAAATAATACAATGGAAACCATCGCAGTTTTCAGTGAAGGAAAATAACCCGATTTTAAAAATCTCATTTTCGACTCTTTATGACTAATGTTGAGCTTGTTGTCTTTTTTTGGCTTACGCCTGAATGCCACCTTTTGAGTGGATCTCTATTTGGAGCAGGTTAGGTCTGTTGGTTTTTGGGAAGTGAAAGTTTAACGCTTCACAACGTCATACTAGGACGAAATGAACCTCTTACAATCATCAGACAGATCTAGCCTGCAAAATTAGAGAGGTATTTAGGAGGGCGTTGCTGACTGGGAATAAAGGTGTAAACGAGACTACCGTCAGTGTCGGCTAACTGCTCGTCGCTTTGATGAGTAGCCACTTGTACATTTATGTCAATTAGCACTGCCAAAGACAGCATGCCAAGCGGGCAGTCACAGTCTTGTTGGCAGCAGTCATGGTTCATCATCTGCATGCTTTGTGCTGTTTGCACGGCATTTTCTGTTACTTTACTGACCATTAAGCGTGGTGCCATATTTTCAGACATCATCGTACTACTCTCGCTGTTGAAGCAAGCCATTGAAGAAACTGCAAAAGCTTCTCCTGCCTGCGCAACGAGCAAAAACATGATCATGATGAAGCTGATTAAGCGATTAAACACGAAGTTGAGTACACCTTAGTAAACAGATGAAACCAGCTTACATGTAAAGCTGGTCAGTTTTTTTACGACACATTTCAGTCTAGCACATACGACGTTGATAAATCACTCTCGCAAATAAAATGCAAAGAACTGTTAACGTGTGGTCTGAGTATAGTGCTTTTTTTTAAAATTGTAAAAATCATAGAAATTAAATCCGGATTGCTTCGTGCAGATTTTTAAATTTCGACAATATACTACTTAGTAGGCATCAGTGTGATTTCCCTCACCGCGCATCTTGGCTCGGCAGAAATAGCGAAAAGCACCGCGTCGGCAATATCCTCTGGATCAAGCTTATCGGGCTTAGCTTCATCGAAAAATGGGGTATTCACCATGCCTGGACAAATGGTTGTGCAGCGACCTTCCCACTCTGCCATTTCAGCTGCTAGGTTCTGGCCAAAACCATAGGCAAACCACTTTGTAGCGCCGTAAACTGAGCCCTTGAGAGTAATTTTTCCAGCAATCGAGCTTGTAAGAATGAAGTGGCCTTTGGTTTCCTTCAAGGCCTTCATACTCGCTTTGGCGGTATAAAGTAGGGCGTTAATATTAACGTCTATCATCGTTTTCCATTCTTCTGGATCGCCACCTTCTATGCTGGGTGTATTAACCCCTGTTCCAGCATTCGCAAAAACAACGTCGATCCGACCAAACTTTTCCTTTCCTTTAAGCACTACGTTTTCCAACTCAGCAAAATTAGAAGCATCTGCAGCGACAGCTAAAACGCGATCAGTTCCCCACTGTTGTGCTATAGCATCTAATTTATCTTTGCGACGGGCAGTGATAATGGCCTTATGGCCAGCACCCAACAATTTCTTAACTGTTGCAGCACCAATTCCACTCGATGCACCTGTGATCAAAACAACTTTTTGCTCTTCCATTTATGCTTCCTCTAATAATAATACCGCTAAGGGCTAATTTTATGACCGCTGACTGCTAGCCTAAACAATAATAGCAGCAGCAAACTTTGTACCAATTAGATAGAACCAATTAAAGCTATATAAAACATAAAGTTAAGCGTGTATACATACATTTTCACAGAATAAACCTTAGCGGTATGACTAACATTTTTAGACTCATTGTAAAATTTTCACGCCGTCCACCGTACAAAATGAACAAGTGTCTGCATGAAGCGACATAATCTCATCAAATATTAAAAATAAGTTAGTAAAACCAGTCATTTATGCTTAAATTAGTGTTGCAAAAAGGAGACAACATTGTCGTTTCTGAGGAAATTCCGTAATACCTGCCCATTCTTTGCAAATTTTTCAACATAAAGTGCTTTTGCTTGAGCAACACACGTTCATCTTGATTTTTTTCAGTGCTAACATTGATGCGTAGATTTACATTAATTTCAGTGAGTTAGTCAGCTTTATCTTTACGAAAAAAGCAAATATCTGAAAAATCGAAGCACCAAACGACTTGGCCTGCGGTTTGCAGAAAGCCTAGTAGCTATTGTTCGTTGCTGTTGTTTCAAACTAAGAGCCATGGCCTATTAGCAAAAGATCACGCTGAATAGACCATTTTCAATATTGCATTTGCCGCCGAGCTCTTCATAGCGAAGCTTTTTATAGCGAAGCTCTATATAGCAAAACTTTTTGTAGCGAGCTCTTCTCAGTCACGTTTTTTATAGCAAAGCTCATCATTATCTAAGACGCTCAAATGTCAAATAATGCTTTTATGGCAATGCCATTTTACACTGTATAAGGAATATCATTTTGTTAAAGCAATCTTCTATTTTGGTTGTAGTCGCCTTCATTTTTTACTTCTCAACATTCGGCTTTGCGCAGAAAGTAGCGGAGAATAAAAACGATTCTGCTGAGCAAATGACGCAGATCGCTAAAAGCGAAGCTGAACCTCAAAGACTGACACATCGTTTCGATCGCAAATGGCTCGAAAACAAAGCAAAGGAACTTGCCACTTCTGATTATAAATTACCGCTCATTCCTGATGACAACCCGCTTAGCCAAATGAGCTATGATGACTACAAGAAAATACAATTTAGACGTGCCGCAACGATTTGGTCAAAGGAAGACCGCCGGTTTCGAATAAATCCACTGCACCCTGGCTTCCTATTTAAGACCCCAGTTAATCTTAACCTTGTCGTCGCGGGCACCTCACGCCGTATACTATATACCAGTGAAATATTTGCTTATGATGATCAGCAAGCAAAAGACAAAGCATCTAACGCTCAAGGTTACTCAGGCTTTAGCGTCACGAACCCTATCAACAACGCCGAAAAATGGGACGAGTTTTTAGTATTCCAAGGAGGCACGTACTTTAGAGCAGTAGGGCAAACAAACTGGTACGGGCTATCAGCTCGCGGCTTGGCGATTAATACCGGTCGTCCGTCGGGAGAAGAATTTCCTGTATTTACCGATTTTTGGGTTGAGCGGCCATCGGAGAATTCCGAAAGCCTAGTCGTGCATGCGCTAATGGAGAGCAAATCTGCGACAGGTGCTTATACGTTTACCGCTACGCCTGGCGAGAATACTGAAATAAAGGTTGTTAGTACTCTTTATCCGCGAAAAGACATTAACGCGTTTGGCATCGCTCCTCTTACCTCCATGTTTTTGTTTAATCCAGTTAACAGTAATCGTTTTGACGACTTCAGACCTGCGGTTCACGATTCAGATGGATTAGCGATGATAAAACAAAATGGTGAGAGACTATGGCGCCCGCTATCTAATCCATCAAAGCTTCAAGTATCAGTATTTAAGGACGAAGCAATTCAAGGCTTTGGATTAATGCAGCGTACTCGTCAATTTCAAAATTTCGAGGATATCGAAGCGCATTATCAAGATCGGCCCTCCGCTTGGGTCACCCCTATTGGTGACTGGGGACCTGGTCATGTTGAGTTGCTAGAAATACCGACAAAGCAAGAAATTCACGACAATATCGTTGCGTTTTGGCAACCTGAAGAACCATTAAAAGCGGGTCAAGAATACAAATTTGCATACACACTTTCATTCGGCTCCTTCGCCCCGCAGAACAATATCGAAGGACAAATAGTCTCGACCGCCTCAGGTTTGACCTTAGGTTCTGAAACGGAGCGCGATTTTGTGATTGATTTCTCAGGCACTGATTTTCCTAACAACCTTAGAATAGATGCAAGCAGTTCAACGGGTAAAATTACGGGAACAATAAGTAAGATTATTCCGCAAACAGGAAAGTTGAGGGTAATCGTTAAGTTTCAAGCAGATGACGCTGACCTTTCTGAGCTTCGTGTTTCTTTATATGACGATAAAAAATCTGATGAACCAAAAAAATGGGGTGAAACATGGCTGTACCGATGGACAAGATAAGTACGCTAGAAAGGGCAACCCCAAGGGAAGCTCCTCTACTAATGCCGCCGCAGGACTTTAAGAAGAAGCCTAATGTTAGACACTTCTGGCAAGGATGGAGAGCGCTAGTTGCAAGAGTAATGACATTCGGTGGTGCGCTGGGCATGACGGCCTACGCAACCTACCAAATGGTCTTGATCGTATCGCAAGGCGAAGTGACTGTTTTGCAGTGGATGATGGTCGGACTTTTTTGTATCACCTTTGTTTGGATAGCTCTTGCAGCTTGTGCTGCGGTCGTCGGCTTCCTATTCTCCGGAGAATCAAAGCAACAAATTAACAAAACGGATATCGACAATAAGAAAACGGTATTGTTGATGCCGACCTATAACGAAGACCCCGCTGAAACCTGTGCTGCATTATTCAGTATGGGCAAGGAGCTGATCAAAGCAAATCTTAGCGAGCAGTTTGAAATTTTCATCATCTCGGATTCAAACAACCCAGAAGTTTGGGTGAAAGAAACAGCGGCTGTTGTGAAACTGCGAGAAGCGCTCACACCTGACATCAAGGTTTGGTATCGCCGCCGCCACGACAATAAAGCAAAGAAAGCAGGAAATGTACATGAATTCGTCAGCCGATGGGGAGCGCGTTACGATTTTATGTTGGTGCTTGATGCCGACAGTTTACTGTCTTCCTCTACCCTACACACACTGATGCAAGAAATGGCCAGTGACCCCAAGAGCGGCATTATCCAAACCTTGCCCTGTTTGTATCGCGGTGAAACGCTCTTTGCAAGGCTACAGCAGTTTGCTGGCTCTATTTACGGACCCATCGTCGCCCGAGGTATCACTGCATGGCAAGGCAATGATGGCAACTATTGGGGACACAACGCGATTATCAGAGTGAAGGCATTTGCAGATTCTGCAGGTTTGCCAACGCTGGGTGGCATAAAGCCCTTTTCTGGCGATATTTTGTCCCACGATTTTGTGGAAGCTGCGTTAATGCGACGTGCTGGTTGGTCAGTAAGAATGCTTCCCGCACTAAAGGGATCGTGGGAAGAGAGCCCACCGAGTCTTTCTGAAGTAGCGGTTCGTGACAGAAGATGGGCTCAAGGCAACATTCAACACTTGGCCGTGCTCAAAGCAAAGGGCTTAAGATGGCCAAACCGCTTCCATATGATCACGGGCGTAATGGGCTACATGGCATCCCCTTTTTGGTTTGCTTTAATCCTAATTGGGGTGGCGATGGCCATTCAAATACACTACGTCAACGTCGAATACTTTTCTGATCAAATTAGTTTGTTACCTAACTGGCCGGTTTTTGATTCCGAACGCATGATTTATTTGTTTATTTTTACCATGGGTATTTTATTAGTTCCCAAGGTCTTGGGTGTCATTCGCGCTTACTTTCATTCGCCTCTGCGCAAACCCCTCGGTATTATTCGAATGACCCTGGGCATGCTGGTAGAGACTTTTTTCTCCGTCTTGTACGCCCCTATTTTTATGTTGATACACAGTAAGCACATTATCGATATATTCAGAGGACGCGATTCTGGATGGTCGACTCAACAAAGACAATACGCTGGAACACCTTGGCTACAGTTGAGCAAACAGCACTTCTGGCATACCTGTATTGGCTTGGGCTTAGCCTTTGTTTGCTATTACTATTCGCCCATGTTGCTTGCTTGGTTGTCTCCTACGCTTATTGGTTTGATATTCTCAATCCCATTGTCAGCGCTAAGTGGCAGTAGAAGTCTGGCCAAGGCCTTGCGATTTTTGGGTATATTAAACATACCAGAAGAGGTCAACGAACTTGACATTATTCGCCAACGAGATGATTTTTCGAAAAAGCTAAATGATTATTTGCAATATGTTAACGTTAGCTCAGTCATAGCCGACGCTAATATTCGCCATTCTCATTTCAGTCTAGTGGCGCCGGCACCAAAACCACAACGAGGTCATCCGCCAATTGATTATATTAGTGCAAGGTACAAAATTGCTGACGCTAATAACAGAGAAGAGGCACTTGGATGGATGAGTAATAAAGAAAAAATAGCATTGTTGGAAAACATGGACGACATGTCAGCTTTGGCTAGATTAACAAGTGTATAATTGAGTTTTCTCTAAAATAGAAAGCTCGCAGTAAATGTCCTCAGTCAGCATAATGAGCAAACTATTTTTCTCACTATGCTGTATAAGTCATATAAATTTAAACTAATAAACGGGAGACACCATGTCAAAATCAATCTTAAGCTCAGTTGTTCTATCTATCGCACTGTCGGTCAGCAGCTTCAACACGCTTGCGCAACTAACATTAGACAAAGCACAGTCGACAGTAAATTTTATATCGACAAAAAACGAGCATGTATCAGAAACTCATACCTTTGATAATTTCTCAGGTGAACTTAGCGAGCAAGGTAAGTTAACAATCACTATCGATATAGCATCTGTTGAGACACTAGTACCGATTAGAAACGAACGCATGCAAAAGATGCTTTTTAATATGAGCGATTACAGTTCAGCAACCTTCACTGCACAAGTTGATCCAGCTTTAACCAAGCTTGAAGCAGGCGAAATGAAGCGAGTCACCGTTGCGGGCGAGATGATGATTGCAGGAAACAAAGCACCAATTTCATTTGAGGTGATGTTAACTGGTTTGAAAGATGGCAGCATAAACGCAACAACCGCAACGCCAACTATCCTGAGCGCAAGTGAATTCAATCTTGATGAGGGAGTCGCGGCATTGCAAAAAGTAGCGAATTTGAAGAGTATTTCAAAATCGGTGCCGCTAAGTTTTAGCGCTACATTCAGTCGCTAGGATTCTTTAACTGATACTACCCCCCTAAATGCTGAGCGAAGCATAAGGGTACCTGCAGCCACCTAATAAATTAATGCGTAAATCAACATTATTAATATACAAGCTTGTTTAAGTTGACTACAGTAGATAAATGAGAACAGCATTAATTTTATCAGGTGGCGGTGCCCGCGCGGCTTATCAGGTCGGTGTGTTAAAAGCACTGGCTGAACTCTTGCCTGAAAATACGCCCAATCCTTTCACTATTATTTGCGGCACTTCCGCAGGCGCTATTAACGCAGCGAAACTAGCCACTGAGATTGACGACTTTCCAAAAGCTATTAGCGGACTAGAAGATATCTGGACCAATCTTACGTCTGAAAGCGTCCACCGCGTCGACTATTTTACGGTGCTTAAAAGTATCGTAAAAATTCTCGGGTCTTTTTTTCATAGTGGCATCGCTCAAGGCAAGCCTCTTTCTCTGTTCGACAATCGGCCTCTTTTTTATTTGCTAAAGCGCACTATAGATATGTCGCGATTGAATACAATGATTACGCAAGAGCATCTGCATGCACTGTGTATCAACGCACTCGGCTATACTTCTGGGCAGAATATTTCATTTTTTCAAGGGCACCCCTCAATTGAAAGCTGGAAAAAGGCCCGCAGATTAGGTCTACCGACATCACTTCAACATAAACATTTAATGGCTTCATCGGCCATACCTGCTGTTTTTCCGTCCATTAGAATCAACCGTGAATATTTTGGGGACGGTGCTGTCCGTCAGTCTGCTCCGCTAAGTGCTCCCCTAGAAATGGGTGCAGAAAAAATACTGGTTATTGGGGTAAGCGGTAACGAGGATGAAATCGAACGATTACCGACTGTTCATTCACCTTCTATTGCGCAAGTCTTCGGGCATATGCTTAACAGTGCATTCATAGATGCGATGGATGAAGATTTAAGTATATTGGAACGATTCAATAAATTAGCACGCAACATGGCACCCGAGCAGCGCAAAGCGTTAAATATTGCCCCCGTCGATGTGCTTATTATCAAACCGACCATAAAATTTGACCAATTGGCCCAGCAATACGAGCACTTACTACCGCAATCAATGCGTTTTTTATTATCGATTATTGGTGCAAATCGTAAGGGTAGCGGCACTAGTTTAGCGAGCTACATATTGTTTGAAAAAGCGTATTGCCAAGCGCTTATTGAAAGCGGATACCAAGATGCCATGCGACAAGCCGATGAGATAAGAAGCTTTTTAGACATAGAGCACTGAATAACAGACCTTTATTCGACGTAGGGTGTGTTAGGTTGGATAGATAAAGTATGCCAGCAAATTCGAGAATATGTAATTAAGGAGCGTTAACCACGACCGTTTTATTTCTGCCTGTACGCTTTGATTCAAGAAGCCCATTGTCAGACATCAATAACAAACGGTCAATATCAGCGCGCGTACTCACCTTGCTTACCACTAAACCAATGCTGACGGTAACTAAAATACCATCAACAGCTTGAGATGCGACTCTTTCGCGTATATTTTCTGCAATGATAAACGCATCTTCTTCTTCGACATCAGGAAGTATAAGAACAAATTCCTCGCCTCCAACTCTTGCTACCAAGTCATTTGTTCTGCGTCCTTGTAACAGTTGTCTAGCAACGTGTTTCAACACTTTATCGCCGGCTTGATGCCCATGTGTATCGTTAACTTTTTTAAAAAAATCAATGTCCAGCGTAAGAACTGCATAAGACGAGGCGCTTCGTCTCATTTGGCTATCAATGATAGTAGCTTGGCGCAATAGTTCTCGACGATTTAGAAGACCCGTTAAAAAATCGGTTGATGCTAATATAAGTAAACTTTTATTTTGGGTAACAAGCTGCTCTTTGGTTTCCATTAGTTCAGAGTATAGCTTGTGATGATTTGTACCTTTAAATAGTGACCAATACGATAAGCCATCTGCGGCTAAGCTGATATTAACCACCACGGGAATTTCTTCAGCATGCTGATTGAGCCAAGATAAATGTGTTTCCTCAATCTCTCGTTTGACTGCTAATAAGGGGTAAATGTGTGTGTTTAAGTAAAAGTTTGCCGCATGGGTAAGATATTTGGAAATTGGTTGACCAACCAGGTTTCCTGAGTCCGCATCAAATAGCCTATTCATGTATGTGTTTGCCATAACAAACTGTTTATTTTTGTCGACAATAAAATGTCCAGAACAATAATCATTCAAAACCTCTATATTGGTATTGTTTGGGTTTTGATTATTCACTTGTAGAAAGTTCAGTATAGGCCGAATTATCGTTTCCGAATGAGTCATATGCAAACAATGACCAACGGCATCAACGACGACCAACTTACTATTGGCTATGTGTTGGTGCATATATTTAGTAACATCTTCCGTCACTAGCTTATCGGAAGAGCTTTGCAATATAAGTGTTTTAGCGCTTATTTTGGGCAGCATTTCGCGATAGTCCGATAAAAAAGTAGCTCTGGCAAACGTCTTTGCGACCAAAGGCTCAAGTTTGTAAAAGCTGGCTAAAAGCTCATCGCTCAACTCTTCAGAATTAGACTCTCCCAACACTAGAGGAGCTAAGTAATTTGCCCAATCGACGTGGTTTTTGTCCATCAAGGTTAAAAGATTTTCTAAATCGTGCCGCTCAAACCCTCCTTCATAGCCTGGTAGATCATTTGCAAAGCAGGGTGAGGGACATATCATCACAATTTTACTGATAACATCGGGGATTTTTATTGACGCAAGTGCAGCAATGATGGCACTTACAGAGTGGCCTATAACAACAACATCTTTTAATGACAAAAAATCAATAATATCGACGATATCTTGCGCATAGCCCTCTAGCCGAGAATACTTTTTAGTAGAAAAGTCTGTGATAGTTGATTGGCCAGAGCCTGTGTAATCGAAAAGAATGACTTGGTGAGTTTTAACAAGGTCAGGCACTAGAAAACGCCACATAGTTTGGTCGCAACCAAAACCATGTGCTAGGACCACACTTGGAGCTTTTGGATCTCCTAGAACATTGACATTATTTCGTACCTTCACATTACTTATAATTCCGTCGGTGTTGGAACATTCAGTACTGAACACTAACTCGGGTTAAACGCCCACATTCAGTTGTCCTAATGTCGTAATTATATACCACTAAAGTATAGGTAGTTTGGATGAAAAAGCAACAGTGATAAAATACTGAATTATCTCTTAACTCAGTAAACTTGCAATAAGAGTCGTTACTGACCGTCTCCTGAACGCTCAGAACAACCTGTTACTGTTTGCCGCGTACGGCGGAGATTACGCTGGCGATAATCACGAATGATAAAGACATCAGTAGCGCTAAAGAAATAGTGCTCATCAGTGCTGGGTTACTTTCAGGACCAAAGTTAGCGTCTCCAATGTAATAGTGCATCATCAGGTTCACCAAGCTCATACCCACTAAATTACCGATGGTACGCGATAAATTCATAGATGCAGAGGCAACACCGACTTCTTGCTCTTTCACTGCCCCCATGATTGCGCTGTTGTTAGGTGTTGAAAATAAACCGAAACCTAAACCCACTAAGCCCAATGACCCGCCGATATAAAATGCCGTTGTATCCGGACTAATTTGGATAAGAAATAAAAAGCCGACGGCAACGATCGAGCAACCGATTGTGGCGATAATTCGAGGCTGAAAACGGTCTGCTAACTTCCCTGCGAAGGGTGCAACAATTGCCATACAAAGCGCCTGCATCAGCAAAATCTGACCTGCATAAGCGGGACTAAAACCTTTGATATATTGTAGATACAAACTAAGTAAAAAAATAATCGCAAAGTTGCTGCCATACATTAGAAAAGAGGTTGATAGTGATAAGCTAAAGACTCGGCTCTCTCGAAACATTTGTACCCGAATCAAAGGCTGCCGGTCTCGACTCTGATGCACAATAAACCCAACTAAACTTAACAACGAAACAAGCAGCAAAGCAAAACCTAGCAAACTCGGTAGCTTACTCAAACCATAAACCAAGGTGCATGCAAAGGTGATAAAAATAGCGGACCCTATCCAATCAAACCGTGAGTGATGCTCGTTTTTCCATTCTCCATGCAGCTTTAACTTCATCAATATGAGCAGCGCAATCACCAGTGGAATTTGAAAATAGAACACGGCGCGCCACCCCAATAATTCTGTCAGCCAACCGCCTACCGCGGGAGCAAGGGTCAAGCCAATATAGACGCACGCAGCCAGCACACCGAGCGCAGCACCGCGCTTATGGGAGGGCGTAACCGAGGTAATGATCGCCACACCTGTGCTGAAAATCATGGCGCCTGCTGCGCCCTGCATAAAGCGCCAGAACAATATCCAATCAATGTCAGTCCCAATTGCGCACATTAATGCACTGAGCGCGTTAAGCAAAAGCCCGTAAGCATAGACACGCTTTCTTCCGTAATTATCAGCTAACTTGCCAAACGGAAGCATAAACGCAACATTAGCCAAGATGTATAAGGTAGGCAACCAAGACACCTTTATAGCACTTGCTTGTAAATCCTCAGCTAACACTGGAATAGCGACATTCACTGCCGCCATGCCCATGGGCGCAATAAGGTAACCGATGCAGACGGCTATGAGTGCAACAGTGGTAACGGGAAAACGAGACAAAGAAAGATCCTAGATTAAAAAATTAATGGATGTTGAAAGCGGTAACATCCTATCCTAGCTGGAGCAATTGACGCTGATAGGTAGCTACACGTTTATGTTCAGCACTTTATGTAAATATGGGGCTATGGTTTTTCAATAATATTCACACTTTCATGCTCTTCCGAATATTCAATCACAATATCGCCAGACCTTAGCTGTTCTATAATTTGCTCTACTTTTTCCTGCAAACCTATTTCAACTTCGCCGTAGTCTGTGCCCTCACGTAATACAAAGCTTTCAACTAGGCTCTGAAGTGTTTCCTCATCAATCGAGTCAAAGGGAATGATCATACGTTTATCTCAGTTTTGTTTGCTGTTTCGGTGGACGAAATTCGTTGATACTGTTCTTCAAAAAACTGAGATATACGGTCCTGAAGCCACAGTTTTGGGGTGAAAGGTGTTCCATGTAAAAATCCTACATGCCCGCCTTTCTCACTCAATTCATAAGCCACTGACTTAGATAACTGATTATCGCTCGGAACGACAGACTCTGTCATAAAAGGGTCGTCCTTTGCGTGCAACACCAGCGTGTTGGTGGTGATATTTTTCAGCATTGGCATTGCGCTGCATTGCTCATAGTAGTCATCTGCGCCATCGAACCCATGAAGCTGCGAAGTAACCTCCTGATCAAATTCTCTGAACGTTGATAGTGCTTTTACCTCATTAGAATTAATGCTTAGCAAATGCCGCATATCCATGCGCCGCATTTTTTCAAGTAAGTTTTGTTTCATGCTATTAAGCAGGTAATGTTGATACAAACGTGAAAATCCGCGCTGCATTCGCAGTGCGCATTCAGCCAACAATAATGGCGCTGATACCGCTACAGCTGCGCAAAGCACTTTTTGTCCAGCGGTTTCACTTAACAGTTTTAGCAGCATATTGCCGCCTAGCGAGTAACCAACCGCAAACACAGGCAGGTTTGGATAGCGCTGTTTAACATGCGCGATAGTCTGCATTGGGTCTCCTGTTTCGCCTGAATGATATGCACGAGGGGTTATATTAACTTCATGGCTACAGCTTCTGAAATGCATCAGGGCAACGATAAAACCGTCATTTTTCATACGATTAATAAGATGTCTTGCATAATGCGAATTTACCGAGCCCTCAAGACCATGGAATACAACCACAACGCCCTTAGCAACTTTAGGAGAAAGACTGTCAGGCAAACACCACGCAATATCAAGAAAATCGCCGTCCGGCGTGCTGATACGTTCATTCGTGGTGTTTAAATCTGGTTTTTTCATCATGTAACGCGGCCAAATAGTTTGGATATTCGCATTGCGAGCCCAACTTGGTGCCTTAAATGTGGATGACACAACCTTACCGAATTTACTCCTAAACATGCTTCTCCGTTACCTTAATAAACTGTTTTGCCTTGCTTTATTCCTGCGTCCGAATGCACTGTCGTCACGATTTTCTTGTGCAACTATATCCCCTTTATACTTATAAACTTTTTTCAAATTCAGTTGAAGCTACTTCTAATTTTTCTTGCGCATCAAGCCACAACAATTCAGCTTCCTCTAACTGCGCTTTGTAACTCGCCTGCTTACTTAATACGTCAGTGAGTCTATTTTTGTTTTCAGCATCGTATAAAGTAGTATCACTTAATTCTACTTCCAACTCAGTCAATTGCTGAGTGCAATTTTCCATGCGCTTTTCTTCTTTACTAATAACATCACGAAATTGCTTAGTGGCATGTCGAAACTCAGCTTCCATTCGCTTACGCGTTTTTCTGTCAACTTCACTCGCCGCTTTTTGAGGTGTAGCACCTGAATTTGAATCATTACCTGCGGCAGAACTATTGCTTGCGCCAGTGCTCAATTTGTCATTTGTTTTATTGCTGTTGGCACTGCTAAACAACCATTTTTTGTAGTCATCGAGATCGCCATCAAATGTGCTCACTGCACCACTATCCACCAAGTAGAACTCATCGCATACCGAGGACAGCAAAAACCTATCGTGTGAGACCAATACCATCGCGCCTTCAAAAGCTTGCAGCGCGAAGGTTAGGGCATGCCGCATTTCCATATCTAAGTGGTTAGTTGGTTCATCGAGCAGTAATAAGTTCGGCTTTTGGAAAACAACTAAGGCTAGTACTAATCTTGCTTTTTCACCACCGGACATAGGCGCAACGGGCTTTAAGGCCTCGTCACCGTGAAAGCCAAAGCCACCTAAATAGTCTCTTATTTGCTGTTCTGTTAGGGTTTTATCCAAGCGAAAAATATGATCATAAGCCGAACTTTGTAAGTGTAACAATTCAACTTGATGCTGCGCAAAATAGCCAATGGTCAAGCCTGCCGATGTTTCGTATTCACCTCGTAAAGGTGTCAACTCTTCAGCTAATAATTTAATGAAAGTTGACTTACCCGCGCCGTTTTTACCCAATAAACCGATGCGACTACCGGGAACCAAGTTCATTTTCACCTGTTTTAAAATGACATTATCAGCATAACCCACCTGCACTTCTTCCATTCGCACTAATGGATTAGGCAGCTTTTCCGGCGGTTTAAATGAAAACTGAAATCCTGAGGTTTGATGCACGGGTAAAATATCCTGCATTTTTTCAAGTTGTTTCATTCTGCTTTGAGCTTGTTTAGCTTTACTTGCTTTGGCTTTAAAACGAGTTATGAAAGAATTTAAGTGCGCTTTTTTGCGCTCTTGCTTCTCATATTCGCTGGCTTGCAGACGCATACGCTCAGCACGTTGTCTCTCATAGCTCGAATAATTCCCCGAGTAGCTGATTAAATTCTGCTGCTCAAAACTGATAATCGTATTCACGCAGGCATCAATAAAGGATTTGTCGTGGGAGATGAGTAGCAAGGTGCCTTTGTAGCGCTGTATCCAAGTTTCGAGCCAAATTACGGCATCTAAATCGAGGTGGTTAGTGGGTTCATCCAGAAGCAATAAATCCGAATCACACAGCAGAGCTTGCGCCAAATTTAAGCGCATTCTCCATCCACCAGAAAAGCTACTGACAGGCAATTGAAGCTGTTCGTTTTTAAAGCCTAGTCCTGACAAAATGGTTGAGGCTCTCGCTTCAACATCATAAGCGCCAAGTTGGGCAAGCAAATCATGTAAATGGCCGATTTTATCGCCATCATGGGCAATTTCGGCTTCTGCAAGTTCAGCCTGCAATTGACGCAGCCTTGTATCGCCATCAATAGCATAATCGATTGCTGAACGTTTAGTACCCGGCGTTTCTTGTGCCACCGACACAATATGCCACCCTTTGGGTACTAAGCAGTCACCCATGTCAGCCTGAAGTTCGCCGCGAAGCAATCCGAATAAGGTTGACTTTCCACATCCATTCGCACCGATCACGCCTACTTTGTGGCCCGGATAAATTTCTACATTGGCTTGCTTGATTAGTTCTTTAACACCGCGCTGTAGCGACAAGTTTTGTATTTGAATCATTTATTAGTTACGGCTTCTTAACGAGTTATACAGAAAGGCTCATGGCTATAGGATACCATTCAACAGTCTGGGTCAAAAGAACAATAAAAACGCTGAATAGCTTGGCACAGGATGGACTAGTACAAAGATAAATAGATAAGTTTTTGCACTGTTCCTGAGTCATCCGCGTATACTAGGCAAATCTCCTGAAAACTAGAGAGGGTTATGAGTAATAAAAACCGTAAAAGATTCATTGCTGGTGCTACGTGCCCATCATGTAAAAGCCTCGATTCATTGATGTTATTTTTCGAAAACAACGTTGAGAAATTAGCTTGTGTGAAATGCGATTATAAAGAAACACAAACAGATAAAAATGTGACCTCTGCTACCAGAGCGTCCGAGAGTGTCATCGGTGTTTTTAAACCCTAGGTGCAATGAAGTTTTCTTGCTCAGCCATGATTAAAGTGTTATTTTTTTGAGAAATATGTGATTCAAGGACGAATGCGGCTCTACTTTCAAGGTAATACGCTTGCTGACTCGTACTTTGTTATTTTTCATAATCTCGTTTGACCTGTTCGCAAGTGAACGGGCACTGGTGATATACACCGAAGAGTTCCCCCCTTATAACTTCTCAGTAAATAACGAAATAACCGGAATCAATATACTTCTGGTGAAAGCCGCTTGCGAAGAAGCACAAATTAAATGTGTTTTTCAAATACTACCATGGAACAGAGCAATGAGAATGGCCTTAGAAGGGCCCAACACAGCCCTAGTATCGACCGCTAGAACCGCAGAGCGTGAGGATTTGTTTCAATGGGTGGGGCCATTCATATCAGGCCAAAACTGCATTTATAAGTTAGCCAGTAGAACCGACATTGATATTCCAAATATTGATGCTGCAAAAAACTATATCATGGGGGCCTCAACAGACTCAGCCTATAAAGAAACACTGGCGAGTTTGGGCTTTAAAGAAGGCAAGAACCTTAATTTATATCAAGGGAAATATAGTCAATTGCGCCCGTTCGCAGCGCA
Organism: Glaciecola nitratireducens FR1064; assembly: GCF_000226565.1. Taxonomy (NCBI): domain Bacteria; kingdom Pseudomonadati; phylum Pseudomonadota; class Gammaproteobacteria; order Alteromonadales; family Alteromonadaceae; genus Brumicola; species Brumicola nitratireducens. The sequence goes on from NC_016041.1 coordinate 3,930,932, forward strand.
AAGAGTAGACTTAATTATTGGCTCAGCTACCAGTATCCAATTGCAACTTAGTCATGGAGAGCTAGAATTAGAAGAGATAATTCCAGTCGCAAAAATTGATAGTAATTTGCATCACAGGAATTATCTGGCACTACACCCAGCAATCGATAAAGACGTCATCGACAAACTTCAGTCATCGCTAGAACGCCTTATTACCTCCGGTACAGCAGGCAAATTTGAACTTGAATTTGTAAAACCTATTGCCGCCGGTTCACCGACTAACGAGAACTCTGCTCTTTGGAATTCTTGCATGAAAGAACGTCAACCGTTGAGCATCCAATAATAAATCAAGCGAAAATCAAGGGAAAAAATCAAGGGGTCAGGTTACTTGAAACGCCATCGTTTCAAGTAACCTGACCCCTTGATTTCGTTTTATATCTTGCTTGTTGGAGGCAAGTAAGGTGAACTGTGCTAATCTGATTAACACGCGTAGCGTCACGCAAAATAAATATTTACAAAGGCAAATTATGGTCCCGTGGGTTGAACTAGGTAAAGCGCAAATTCCGAACAATGGCGGTGAGTTAAAATTTTCACAGCGTGGTGAGGAGTTTTCTATTCGACTGTCAGGTATTCGCGGCGAATTGATGAATAGTCGCGTTTACAATTCAGAGAAAGAGCTTTCTCGACTCGGTTGTGCTCATTTGAAGTCAACGAACAAGGCGCACGTGTTAGTAGGCGGTTTAGGTATGGGATATACCTTAGCTGCTGCACTTAATATGGTTAATGACAGTGCCCAAGTTACCGTGGCTGAACTCATTCCTGAAGTTGTTACTTGGAATCAGGGCCCACTAGGTAATTGCGCAGGAAACCCACTAAATGACCCACGCACAAAAGTGCACGTTGGCGACGTTAAAGAGCAGTTAATATCCCATCAACCCACCTTTGATGCCGTCCTACTTGATGTCGATAACGGCCCAGAAGGCTTAACTCAATCCGACAATAATTGGATTTATTCACCAGCCGGTCTGCAAGATATCTATAAGATGCTGCGACCGAAAGGCGTATTAGCGATATGGTCGGCAGGTCCAGATCGTTTGTTCTCTTTAAGACTAAAAAAAGCGGGGTTTGAGGTAAGCACACAGGTTGTGAGAGCGCGCCCGGGAAAAGGCAGCAAACACACCATTTTTCTCGCAAAGAAGCGCTAGAAAGGTCCTCTGTGGAAAGTCGGTAAAATCAAATAAAGGTAGCTTGCTATTTTTTTATTTGCCCTCAAATTATACAAATGAAAAAACTATCGCTCAAAAATAGTATCTTAATAACCGCTTTCACTGTCGGCATTATCTGGTGCATCAAATCCTCTGAATTTATATTTCATATAGATCTCTCTTGGCTCGGCGTTTACCCTCAAACTATACATGGTTTATTAGGAATATTAGCGGCACCGCTCATTCACGGCTCCTTAGAACATATTTTCAACAATACCTTACCAATGCTCGTATTAGGTACTTTACTGCTATATGGTTACCCCAAAAGTCGCTGGCGCGTTTTGGCGACAATATGGATACTCTCTGGAGTTGGGGTTTGGCTGTTTGGTCGAGAAAGCTATCACATAGGTGCAAGTGGATTAACCCATGGTGTATTTTTCTACTTACTGGTAGTCAGTATGTTTCGTCGCGATAAACGCTCAGTAGCTATAATGATGACAGCATTCTTTCTGTATGGTGGTATGACAATGACTATTTTTCCTAGAGAAGAAGGTATTTCGTTTGAATATCATTTCTTTGGTGCCCTTGCTGGTGCGTTTAGCGCTGTACTTTGGCACTCGCTTGACCCTAAGCCAAAAATGAAAACCTATGAATGGGAAAAACAACCAGAAAGCGATGATCCGATTATTGGCGACGCATGGCAAATAAATGAACAATCCATAGATCCGAACATCCAAGGACACTCTCACAGCAGCCATAAGGAAAAACATTAGTATGGACCGAGCAAACACGGAAGTAACAAGCCTACCTCCCTTTGAATTATTATTGCGAGTTAGATATTCAGAATGCGATGCTCAAGAAGTCGTGTTTAACGCAAGATACGCTGACTATGCAGACTTAGCAGCTACGGAATTTATGCGTGAAGTCATCGGTGGTTACCAAGCCATGATAGGTCAAGGGCTCGACAACCAAGTAGTAAATTTACAAATCAGCTGGCAAAACTCCGCTAAATTCGACGATGTTTTGTGTTTGTCGGTGCATACCACTCACGTTGGTAACACCTCATTCACAATGCAGATCACAATGAGTGATTGGCTAAGCAAGCGAGCCATCGCAACCGCAGAAATTGTCTATGTGATGCTATCTTCGGCGAGTTTTACTAAAATACCCGTCCCCCAGATAATCAAAGAGCAGCTGCTAAAGGGAGCGCCAGGAAAGCGCACAAATTTAGCCGGAATTCATATAGATACTTAATAATGGGGCGGTAAATCATCCCCCTGATCGGTGTCAGAATCAGCTACTTGCAGTGTTTTTATTTTGTCGACTAAACCTTTTAGCAGGTGTGCTTGACGGTCAAGCATGTATTGCTGGCTGGTAACTATCTCATTTAGTTGATCAAAATTATCCTCTTGATACGCTATTTTAAATTCAAGCTGCTCTATGGCAGCTTTCATTTGCTCAATAGTATCATCGGCGGTGTTGTTGCCTGTTTTATCCGTCACTTAATTTTCTCTTTTACTTAATTTATTGTTGTATTAATACTGCTATTTATAAGCCCAATACTCTAAGTTACCGCTGCTTGAAATTGACAATACTTCGTTATCAAGAAAGCCAACGCCGTAAACAACTGCAGACTGTGGAGCAGGACCGTCCGAAGGCGCAACTCGCCATTCTTTGATTAACTCTCCTGTTTGAACATTCCAAAGCGCCAATCGCTTTGCAGGAGAACCAGTTAGTAAGTATTTACCATCATTCGAAAATCTAGCACTCGTAAAAACCCACTGCCGCTCAATAAAATGCAGTTGGCTAATGGCCTTCCCCGTTTGTGCATCCCAAATTTGACTGTCATCTAGGCTGTCCGAAGTAAACAAGAACCGAGCCTCATCATCAATCGCAACCTTTGTAACTCGGTTAGCATGGTTAAAAACATGAACTATCTGTCCGCTGTCGGTATCCCATAAATAGGCTTTGTAATCGTTGCTTCCTGTCAGCGCATATTTTCCGTTGGGTGAAATATCAACGGTATTTACTTTTTCTTCATGTCCTAAAAACTCGAGACTTCTTCCGGTTTCTGGCTCAAAAAACATCACGTTGCCGTTTGCCTTTCCTACCAAAATCCCTCTACCCTGATTACTGACAGCGATGTCTCGGATGGTGGATTCATCTATGCGCCAAAAGCCCAAAGGGTCGCCACTGGCCTTATTCCACAGAGCAAAGTTCTCATTGTCTGCCGTAACTACGTGGGATTCGTCAGCCGAAATATGAATGTTGGCAACAATATTGCGGCCTTCTTCTTGGTGCCGCCAACTGAATAAGGTTTTGTTTTGCGCTAGCGACCAAACAGAAATATCGGCATTGACCCTTGAAATAACGGCGAAGTCACCCGAGTTACTAATATCGGCAGCATAAACTCCGCTGTCTGAAATAGGTAATTTAGTGTCAGGTTCGGTTTCAGGAACAGAGCAACCTGCACAAATAAGTACAAAAAGGCAACCAAACGGAAAAAAGACTGTCTTATTCATTTAAAAATGGGTTTCGCTTTTAGTTTCACACGTTTACTATTAGCAGAGTATATCTTGAATCACAACTAACAGCATAACGCTGATTATGGAGAAAATGGAATGAAGAAGGCTACATTAGCCCTAGCAGTATTGTCAGCACTGGCTTTAACTGCTTGTCAGAAACAAGAAGCAACTGACAAAACTGCAACTGAAGCGACGACAGAAGTAAAAGCTGAAGCTTCAACTGCAAAAACTTACACTACTGAAAAAGAGCAGCACTCTTACGCATTAGGTGCGAGCATGGGTTTGTTTGCTCAGAATAGACTTGGTCAACAAAAAGATCTTGGCATCGATTATGATGAAGCAGCCTTGATGGCCGGTTTTAAAGATGGTCTTGCAAACACAACGCAATATACAGTTCCTGAGTTACAAGAACTAACTCGTGCTTCGGACATGAAACTTAAGACGGCGCAGGACGAAAAGGCAAACGCAGCTTCTGTTACCAACGTGGCCGAAGGGGCAGCTTATTTAGCTGAAAATGCGAAGAAAGAAGGTGTTACTACAACGGCTTCAGGCCTTCAGTATGAAGTGCTAACTCAAGGCGAGGGCAAAAGCCCTGCGTCGGAAACATCAACAGTGAAAGTACATTACAAAGGTACGTTGTTAGACGGCACTGAATTTGATTCATCTTATAGCCGTGGCGAACCTGCTACTTTCCCATTAAATAGAGTAATTCCGGGTTGGACTGAAGGCGTTCAGCTAATGAAAGAAGGGTCTACGTATCGCTTTACAATCCCATCAGACTTAGCATACGGAGAGCGCGCAACGGGTAACATCACGCCAAACTCAACGCTTATTTTTGATGTAGAGTTATTGGAAGTAATTGAGCCTGAAGCAGAAGCACAGTAATCGGGATAGATCGTTCGCTACACAATTAAAAATTGCAGCGTTCGAGATAGCATAACTGTTAACAGCCACACATTGTGGCTGTAGTAAAAAATAACCCTCTTCTTGAATGCAGTATCGTATTCTTAGAGGGTTATTTCTTTTCTACCGCGCCTAAGTATCTTTCTACCCAAGTACGCACCCAAGAGGCCAAACACAGCGACGAGTAGAGTGCTGTTTGAAGCAGGCAGTAAGAATGACGCCAGTAATGCGTATCCGATCGAAAACAAGCTCGTGATAAAAATGACGAACCCGATGACCAGAACCACTTGCTCTGCCGAAGACATCGGCTGAAGTTGCTCTCTGTTTTGATCGTTTATATGCATTATTGTGTTACTCCGTTTCTTGTAGGTGCTTTGCTAAAAGCTTTGCTGTTTGGCGATGATAAAATCTCTTTTTCGTTTTGCAAAAATCCTTTTAAGTATTTCTTATTATACTAATCTACGGACACTCTTATGTATTAGTTTACAAATTCTTTGTTTAGTTCAACTTAAGTGGTCAATTTATAACCAGACCTTAAGAGGTGTGTGTCGCTATAATTTTAAAACAAACAGACTAACCACCGCCAAAATAACAAATAACTTCTTGTTTAAGTTGATAATTTTTAGTCCGCACGTTTAGCCACCGTTTTCCACAACAAGTCTAACAAACTAAATGTCAAGATTCATTTTTAATCACATCTTACTAACATTTTTTAAATGTAACGTTAAAAGTACACGTATAAAAAATCATAAGCTGATAGTTTAAGTACGGCGACGCTTTAAGTTGTTGCTTTAAGTGTGTCTGCCGCGAAAAGTCAACAAATGCTAAAAGGAAAAGCGATAACGGAATTGACGTTGCAGTAACGTTTTCTGCCTTAGCAAATAATGAGGATGTTGTCAGGGTCTATCATTGTGTCGATTTGCACATTGTTAAAAGATTTAATGACCATGAACTATAGTTATGAGTATGGTTCTTTTGAACCCTAATTAACGCTTCATTTTTTATTCCATTTCACACTTGCTAAATATTGCCCAATCAAACTTAATTAATCAAAATCGTATATGCCTGTTAACAATACTAGTGTCTAAAATTGGATAGAAGTACCGGTATGCTCGGCAGCATGCCAACCATCGCCATCACGCCGGTAAGTAATACAAAAGCTGGATTTACTAGCGTTGAGGCGAAAGGGTAGACCAAGTGATCCTCAATTACGATTAGGGAAAAGGTCTTATGGAGGCAAAGAGCGCGAGACTGCAGACTTTTTCAACACTATATCTATAGTTTAACAAATGGGATATTAGCGATATCAATCTAAAGGTAACAGATTCAAGAGCCTGAAATAATCTGCACTTTTGATATAACTTCTTAGCTTGACTCAAGAGCCAAAATGACGAAGATAGGCAACCCTTTCAAGCACGAGAATATTTTGTTCTATGATTAATGAAATTCGCTATCAATTTGCCTCCGCTTCGGTCGCTAATCGGTTTTTAAACGAACTAAAGCACTGGTCAAAGGCTGATGTGCAGGCCAAACTATTCAAAGCGTCCAATTCTGTTTCAGTCTCTTATGAATATGAGCTCGGAAAATTTGATTATACTTGTTCCGACCTTGATGACTTAGCGAGTCAGCATGAAGGTACTGAAATTTAAACTAACAACCTGATGTTACATACTCAATGCTCGGCGATGCTCCCAAGCTAGTTGCTCTGTCGTAAATTAAATAACAGTTTGTGGGCGAAATATGCGTAAAATTAACGTATACATTAGACCTTCCTCCAATGGCCGCTGTCGTAAGATAAAATCGTGTGCGTGCAAAATTAGTAGACCACGTCCATTCAGTGATGAAAGAACTGTCCATTACCTTAGATACTCCATTTTCGCGTGACCCACTCGGGTAACCGAATCTGGTTTCAATATCTGTTACGCCATCTCCGTCTAAATCAACAAATCCAGTAGCTAAATTATCTACACCTTGAACTATCGCTTTGGCATACACTAGCTGACTTGCCGAAGTAATTGCGCCACCCATACCTTTAAGTGCTGCAATTTTCGCGTCACTACTCACGTTAATAAAACGCGGAGCTGCGACTACAGCCAAAATACCTAAAATGACAATAACAATGATAAGTTCGATTAGGGTAAAGCCTTTATTCTTGTTTTTTTGCTGGTTTTTCTGCATGTACGGTGCTTTCCTTGCTTTGTATTTAAATACTGTTGATAGATTGATAGCCGCTGCCCCCAACTAATTTAGCTACCAGTTTAGAGATAATAACAGAAAGGAAATGATCATTATTACAGCGACAAGAGCACGTTGTTATAAGAAACAATAATTATAGGCTGAAAATAACAAATTTTTAAAAAAAAGCAGACCAAAAGAAACTCGATCTGCCTTAGCATAATAACTAATATTTCATTAGCGATTTTGCAAACTTGACTAGGCAGTAATGATCTCTTCAATACGCTTCATCATTTTTGGCGTAAAGCTGCCATTTTCGAGTAGCAATGAAGTTTGTTTGTTTTGCTTTTCAGTGATTGCGGAATTGCGAGTTATCAAGCTCGTTACAACAGCATCCACGATCACTTGTGGAGCCAGCGCACTCTTATTATCCCGCATAAGCTCTGTCACCAAGAATTGATTAGCACAACGGACCTGCACTGGTAGTTGGTTGTTGATGCAGTAGTCATCGCCATTTAAGTCGGTAAACGTTGCATCATTATGCATTTTACAGCTGGTTTGCTGTCCTTTTACAATTGTGACCGTTTGCAAATCGCCACGCAAAAACGACTGGAGGTTTCTATAAGCTTGGATTTTACTTTCACCATCAATCTGCACTGCATTAAAGTCAACAACAATTGGATCGTTCGTTTCAACTAAAATGTCTTGAATACCAGCGCTGTCTGTTGCACCGCGCTCACCATTTCGGTCAAAGATAAGCTCAACGTGCAAACCCTCTGGAGATTGCTGGAGCACAACAGAGTCTGGTGAACATTTATGGCCACACAAGGCCACAAACTGACTAGGATTAGCTAGACCTGCTTGGCTCCCATCATCAAAAAACGCAAGCAAGTGATGATAATAAACAACATAATTTTTTACATCTGAATGTGAGCCCGAAGCCAATGCGAAGTGCCTATCCAAATATGCTTTTGATTCAGAAGATGCGCCTTCAGACTCAAATAAACTGCTCCATTGGCTGTTAGCAGCTTGAATAAGTTGCTGGCGATCGATTACAGGTGCAATTCTTGTGTTTGCCGCCAAAACATTATCCTCTGCTTCATTTATAAAAGCATTCGGCTGGCTTGCATAGTCACAAATCAGTTTTTCCAGTGCTTGCCAGAAGACATTTGCCTCAATGCCGCACGTTGGCAACACATCTTCATTGATGAAGGTGTGAAAGCCCTGATGAATTTGACTGTATTTCAAAGCTGGCATGTTCATGTGTATATCCCCTAATTTTTGACAAGTAACCCAGACCTGTTGATCTATGGTGAAGCAAGTAACGCTTAAAAAGTCTCTTTACTTGACTTGTTATAGAGCATAAGGTAAATATTTATAAAATTTCACAATTAAAATTATACAGTGTTAATTTTACAAATTGGGTGGAGTATAAAAAGTGAAAAATACAAAATCATTGATTCGAAAATCGCATTTGATGGGGACAAAAATTCGCAACTTGCGAAAGCGTAACAATCTAACAATGGAAGACTTATCTGCCCGTTGTATTAGAGTAAACGCAGAAATTGCTCCCTCGGTATCCTATTTATCAATGATTGAGCGCGGTAAACGCGTTCCGAGCGAAGATATGTTGACGGTCATCGCCTCTGTATTTCAAAAACCCATGGATTGGTTTTTAGATGATGTTCCTGAAGAAAAATCTATTACACCGGTGAAGGGCAGCCGCGGTGGTATCAGTGGCATAGCGCTTGAACCGAGTTTTCTTTTTTCAAATGAAATCTTGCAAATTGCTATCCCTGAAATGTTGTCACAAACCGGCACGAGTGGACGCCAATTTGCCCATTTACTTATTCGTGCGCACCAAGAGCACCATCAAAATCATTTTCCAGATTTAGAACGAGCGGCTGAAGAAGTGGGTTTGAAACGCATGCCGCTGAGCGTCGATGATTTATTTGAAATTGTCAAACAGCAGGGCTTAACGATAAAGTGGTTTAAAAAATTACCCGCCGCGATAGCGAAAGAACTCGGCGCTACAACATCCAACAGCAATAACGGTTTAGTCACCAGCTTTTTTGATTCTCCTGGTACCATTTATATTAATCAAATATTAAAGTCGTTTACCAACCGTTTAAAATACGATCTTGCCGTGCATATTGGGCACAGTGTCCTACATAACAAAGACGGTTTAAAAAGCGTATTATTAACGGGCCTTAACCCCAACAATACGCTGTCAGACGATGACAGTTATTCAAAGCAGTCTTCCACTTTGAATGCACAAGATATATTGCATGCATGGCGTGACTTTGAATCGAGCTTTTTTGCAGGAGCACTTCTTTGCCCGAAAGTTCCTTTTAGACAATTGCTTGATCGCCACGGTTACGAAATCAAAACGCATGAGCAAGTTGGGGTATCGGCTTCCGTTGCTATGCGCCGAATGACGGCCGTTTCCTCTTATCGCCATTGGCACTATTTTGATGCTTACGCGCCCGGGAAACTCAAAGCGGTATATCGTGGTAATGGGATCCCACTCCCGTGGGGAAACATGCGAGAAGTTGAAGACCCTTGTCAACACTGGGCTGTATTTCGCATGATAAATGCACCGGTTGCTGGCAGCAGTGCACAAATATCGATTCTAAATGTGGGCGACGAACCCAGAATTTACTGTTGCGAATCAACCAATGTAAAAGACATGGCAGACAACAATCACGTGTTGTGTACAGGTATTGACTTAAATCCTGCTATTGATGCCCAAGGCGGCGATTCAGCGTCTATTGCAGAGGACTTGAAACAAGCCTGTGTGAAAGGCGGAGGTTCGTCCGCGATCCCCAACAGTATTAAGTCGCAATTATCTAGTGTGGCTCGAATTTTAAATATCAACTGGGTTGAACGCGGCATTGAAACTGACGCGCGGCTTATCTGTGCTCGAGGCGCAGTGTGCCCCAGAAAGCCAAGCTGTTACAGCAAGTGCAGCGGCTGATTGATAGCAACGACTCACCTGTTCTAGCAACAAACAAGCGTTTTAAAAGAGACGGAGCGTTAGCATGTATTCAGGTTACCGTTCTTAGCTCGTTTTTGTTGATGACTTGCTTGGCTTAATCGAGTTACCTCCGGTAACTGCGATGCGCATGGCTGTTTCAACATCAACTGACAGTTCAGTTATTTTATTGGCATCCAAATACAAGGTATAACCGCCTATTTGGTAACTGAAAGGAATATAAACAGCAATCTTGCTTTGTTTTGGAAATAAGACCTCAGCAACGGAATCACCGGTAATAAAGCCAATTAAATGTACACCGTCGGATATTTCTACCGAAACCGCTTTTTTTGTATTTTGGTCTTTCTTAATTTGAAACAAATCGACCGCATCTTTAATGGCACCAAATAAGGTTTTAATCAACGGCACTCTATCAAACAAGGTGTTTGCATGTTCGATAACCAGCCTCACCACATATAGGTTCACCACTATGCCGATTGATGCCAATACCAACAATGCAAGTCCAATGCCTAGCCCGGGAAAATAGTAGGCATTAGGTATAAGAGGAGACAGTAAACTCTCTGTAGTATTGATAAGCCAAGTCAATAAATAAATTGTGATTACGAAAGGGAGTACAGTGAGTAGTCCTTTAATAACCAGTATGAAGATTTTGTTAAACATAGCGTTACGGTAGCCCAATTAGTATTTGCCGCGGTATGCTAGCGCGAATACGTTGAAAAGCCGAGATAAAAGATGTTTACAAGATATTATCGCCTTGCTCTGGGGCTCTCGCTTGGTCCGCTTGTTTGCGGATATCATCATTGTCGCTAGTCAGGTCTTCGTCATGAGACGCGCTGTCGCGGCTGTTTGTGTCGGACTGTTGTTTTATAGAGTTGTTATGTGGCGCACTCTTTGCGCTGCTGGCGCCACGATTATCAGCATCCCGATTAATCGTAATTCCTTCTGGAAAAATAATCTCCCTCGCGTCGTCTGGCATACTAATATTTGCCTGTGAAAAAGCCTTCATCATGTTTTTGATTGCGAGTGAGCGCACTTTCAATAAGCTGTGCTTATGCGTATTAGCCCAAAAATACACGGCTAAATTGTACGTTGATGAGCCAAGTTCTTGAACAAGCACCTGCGGTTCTGGCTCAGCAAGAATAACATCCATTTTTGTTAATACTTGCAAACCAATATCCTGCGCCACTGAAGGATCGTTGTCATAGCCAATACCTATAATAAACTTACCTCGGGTGTTTGGGTTTGCCGTTAAGTTGCGGATGGTGTTCTTATACACTGTCGCATTTGGAATTTGGATGTGGTTTCCATCAAAATCTACCAGCGTGGTTGCGCGAGCCGTCACTTGTTTAACAATGCCCAAATGGCCGCTTACCTCTATTACTTCCCCTAACTTGAAAGGCTTCTGAATATTTAATAACAGACTAGACATAAAGTTTTCTGCTATATCTTTGAAAGCAAACCCGATTATTAAGCCCGCCACGCCAGTACCGCTCAGTAGTGCAATAGCAAAAGCGCTTAATCCAACCAAGCGTAAAAACAAATAAAAACCAAACAAGATAACAATTGCACTGATTATTCGACGAATCACGAGTTGAATTAAGGCACTAGAATGCGCGTAGGTAAGCGGCTTCACAAGCCACTTTGATATCGGTGCTGATAAAAAATAAAAGCCGAATAACAGAATAATACCCAAGGCAATTTGTGGGAGATTCGCAATGAATTCGGCGTAATATGTTTGCATATCTTGCACTAGAATCTGCGTTTCACTTACCGGGTTTTCTAAAATCATGCGAGACTAATCCTTATCACTTAGGCCGTCCTTGAATAAGCTTACCGGATTTGCTGACGACGTGGCTCTACATACTAATTCTTAGTGCTGATGATTGCTATTACTTCTAGCAACATAAGAAAATCCGCTCGATAACTCAATTTAACCAAATCCTGACACGAAAGCTCTGCCAACTTACACAAAAGAGCAGGTAAATTTTTCTGAGTTACTCTGTAAAAAATTCTGAACACCCGCTCTAAAAATTTAAATTGAACATATAAGTCAATGCAATCAATGACTTAAATTTTGGCATCTTATTCGCATACTACTTAATGAACGTCTATAGATTCACAAGGAGAAATATCATGTTGAGTTGGGCAATTCTATTTTTCATCATCGCTATTATTGCGGGTGTATTGGGATTTGGTGGTATCGCTGGAGCAGCATCCGGTATCGCTCAAATATTGTTTTTCATCTTTCTAGCGCTACTTGTCATCTCTTTGGTGGTAAACGCTCTGAGAGGGAAAGACCCATCTGTATAAAGTGACACAAACACGTCGCAAAGATTCATAAAGCGATTGGATTAACAGCAGTATATTAAACAAACACTCAATAAAACGTATAAGGATAAATTATGAAAATTTCATTTAAACAGTTAGGCACATTGTTACTCGCAGCAGTTTTTGCATTCACACTATCTGCGTGTTCAGAGGGACCGGCCGAAGAAGCAGGCGAAAAGCTAGACGAAATAGCTGAAGATGCAGGGAATGCAGTCGAAGATGCTTGCGAAGATGTTAAAGAAGCAACTGAAGCGAAAGACAAAGATTGCTAATTAAAATACGCCCTGCACTTTTATTAAAGATGCGGGGCATTTTACTTTCAGGAGAATCACAATGTTAGACAAGTTAAAAACACTCACTCAATTATCAATTTCGCTACTATTTTTATGTTTAGCCGGTTGCGCAACTATCGAAGGCGCGGGTGAAGACATTGAGTCAGTGGGCGAAATCATTCAAGAGTCAGCAGAAAATAATAATTAAGATGGACCGTAACGGTAAAAACAGGATCAAAGAGAGGATATGTTTTGGAATTCGGAGCGATTAACAACTTTTGGACGCTGATAAATGGCAAAGTTGACTCATGGCTAGAAACGGGCATTAAAATTCTACCTAATATAGTAGTTGCTCTTGTCGTAGTCCTTGCTTTTGCAATTTTTGCTAGACTCACATCCCGAATTGTATCCAAAATTTTGCATGGTGCGTTTGAATCGAGACAGATTGCTGACTTACTCAGTGCAATGTCCAAAGTGGTTGTTTTTGTTGCAGGCGTTTTTATCGCGCTCGAGTTTTTGGGTCTCACTGGGACAGTTACATCCCTATTAGCTGGCGCAGGAATTCTCGGTTTAGCTATCGGCTTTGCATTCCAAGACATGACGGAAAACCTCATAGCGGGCATTGCTATGGGCATCCGAAAACCATTTCAAATTGGCGATGTGCTCGAAGCGGAGGGGGTTTTCGGCACTGTCAAATCGATCAATCTCAGAAACACGGTTGTAGAAACGTTTTTTGGTCAGCTAGAAATTATTCCAAATAAAATACTGTTCAGAAATATAGTGACTAATTACACTACTACTGGCGAAAGGCGTATTGAAATTCCTGTAGGTATCTCATACGCGGACGATGTCATGCACGCCGCTGAGGTTATCAAAAGCGCATTGAGTGAACAAAAATTTGTAACTAAAAAAGATGACTTAAACGTATTTGCCGAAGGCTTTGGCGACAGCAGTGTGAATCTGGTGATCTGGTTCTGGATAAAATACCCGGGACACACTGGGTTTATGAAGGCAAGACATGAGGCTGTCCACCTCATTCACCAAACCCTAATGGAGAACGATATTTTAATTCCGTTCCCAATACGTACGCTTGATTTTGGTGCGAAGGGCGGTGAGAAGTTAAATACCATGTTGTCACAAAAAGATGATTAGAGTCAGGGTTCAACTTAGAAAGTCGATACAGTTTGCCTCGGCTTTTGGAAAATAACTATTATCCAATAAATTATGTGTATGATATGAATATTAAAAGCCAAAGCGGACTGAATAAAATGAACGCTAAATACGCACGAACTCAGCCGTGAATGAATCGAAACAGCAGTATTCAGCTTGGCATTTTCGCTTTTGGCTGATCAACTTACAAAAAATAGCTAGCATAATCGGCGGCAGTTTTTGGTTTATTCCATCCATCCTAATCTCGATAGCAGCTATCGCCGGCGTGATATTGCCAAAAATCCCCTTGCCGGAATTCTTTACAACAGCGCTTGACCATCTCTTCGTTATTGTCGATTTAGAAGACTCTCTGGAAGTAGTGAAGCTTATTGCGTCCTCCACAATTACTATTACCAGCATCGCCTTTTCTATGACGGTTGTGGCCTTAGTCATGGCGTCTAATCAATTCGGTCCTCGGCTAATAGAAAACTTCATGCAAAACAAGTGGACCCAGTTGGTCCTTGGGATTTTTACTTCCACTTTTGTTTTCTGTTTGGTTGTTATCAGCAAAATTAACGTCAGCAGCGAAGCACCTTATTATCCGCAGTTTGCGATCGTAATCGCCGTCATACTCGCCGTCATTTGTGTATTCGTGCTCATCTTTTTTATTCACCATGTCGCAACCTCAATTCGTGCTGACAACGTCGTTAAACAAATATCCTCCTCAATGATGAACGACATTCGCACCTTACAATGCGAAAGTAAGCGTGTTCACGCATTTAAGTCGATAATAGAATTAGAAAACTATACATATAAGCTGAACATCATTTCAAAATGCGATGGCTATATTCAGGCAGTCGAATATCACCAAATTCTGGATACTGCTATACAGTTCGATGGGCTTATTATAATGCAGCGCAGAGCGGGCCAATATATAGTGCCGGGAACACCAATTGCAGTTTTATACAATAATTCAGGAATACCCAGCTCAATCTCGCTAGATAGTGCCTTGGTTATTGGTCAAGAAAGAACGTCATTACAAGACACCTTGTACGCGATTAACCAACTGGTTGAAATGGCTCTCCGGGCCCTATCACCAAGCATGAATGACCCTTTCACTGCAATAAATTGCATTGATAGACTCGCTTCAGGATTGGCTTCATTTACCGAGGAAAACTTACCAAAAACATCAATAGTCGACGACAATAACGAATTACGTATGATCACTAACGAAGCAACTTTTCACGATTTGTTCAAAGGTGCTTTCAATCAAATCCGACAGAATAGCGTCAGTCATACATTTGTTGTTATACATCTATTAGACACCTTTATCACGCTACTGAAAGCCTGCGACAGTCAAGCCCATATGTGTGAGGCAGTTAGCACGCAGGTAAAATCAATCAAGCAGTATCAAGATCAAAACAGTATCTTCTACAACGAAGAAGACAATGCACAGTTCGATGAGCGCATTGCCGAGCTTGAAGTACTCATGGAAGAAAGCGACTGTTAATTGCGAAGTAGTAAGATTAAGAAAAAACTGAGTGGCTATAATGACATAACCACTGCAAGGTCTAAGTGCGTTTTTACATTACAGATTCTTTTTTATGCTTTGACTCTTTGTATGCATCCCATTTCATGGCGATGAATCCAACCATTGCTGAAATAGTAGTAATTGATGTTCCCCACATCCAATCTTGTAACGTAATTCCAATCGGCCATGCTTCGAGCAAAGCGTAGTTAGTTAGATTGTATGCACCATAGCTCGCTAGCCCGAGAGTAAACGCATTAACAAACACCCGAAGGTAAGTTGGCTTGCTTCCATTAAAAATTGCTAAGCGTAAAATACACGCAGAATAGCCTATGTAAAAAACAACCCAAGGCCACAGATTTACGCTCTCACGCATCAAGTGACCAATGCTTGATGTATAATCACTGCGAGTCACTACCCCAAGCCATATGGCATCTGCAATCACATAAGTAAGTAAAATACCGAGATAAGCAATCCCTATTGTTTTGCTATTGTTCATGAGCCACCCTCCTTTTTCTGTCTGGCGAAAATAAAAAGCTATATTTCATGTAAATCTCCTATAATGAAAAGTTAGCATACGGACTAAAAAATAGAGCACAAATCGAGCCAATCGCATCATATGCAGTAAGGCAATGAAAGCTATGCATATTTTTTATGATTGAGATATAATCACCGGCTTTAGCGTGTAACAATTACAGGGTTTTTTACTGGCACTTTCATCGCATTATTGCCGCTCTGAAAATATTTTGTAAGTTCATAATTTCACTACCAAAAGGGAGCACCAGTGAAATCTATTTTACTAATCGATGATGACGTTGAATTCACACAAGTCGCAACTCACATTATCGAGTTCCTAGGCCATATGGTTTCAGTCGCGGATAGCGTAGCGGAAGCTAAAGAATGGTTAGAACACAACGAATTTGATCATCTCCTTATTGACTTCATGTTGCCTGATGGCAGTGGATTGCACGTTTACGAGCATTTGCAAACAAAACCCAGACAGCCTCGAGTTACCTTCATCACAGGTAACCCAAAAATTAAATCAGCAATCAGTCACATCGTTGGGCCTTCTGTAAATTATATAATGAAGCCCATTGAGCGAGAAGATTTAGAAAAAATTCTTAACCCTAAGAAAGCAGAGGCAATTAAAGCGCAAAAGAAAACTAGCGCTAAATTATCACAGGCTCATTTTAACTGCTTAATTGGCGAGTCAGCGTCAATGCAAAAGTTGTACAAAATGATAGAGCGTGTTGCTGCCAGTGATGCCAACGTTATGTTGATGGGTGAAAGTGGCGTAGGCAAAGAATTAGTAGCACAAGCCATTCATAACGCCAGTGATTCTAATGGTGATCTAATAGCAACAAACTGCGGTGGCTTATCAAAAGAACTCATTGGTAGCGAGTTGTTTGGGCATGAAAAAGGGGCATTCACCGGCGCTATTGGACAAAAGAAAGGCGTATTTGAGCGCGCAGTTGACGGCAGTTTGTTTTTAGATGAAGTCACCGAAATGCCGATCGACATGCAGCCTAACTTACTGCGCGTGCTTGAAACGCGCCGGGTTAATCGCGTTGGTGGAACACAAGAAATCCCTGTTAATTGTCGAGTCATAAGTGCCACCAATAGAACCCTAGAACAAATTGCGAACGAAAACATACTCAGAGAAGATATATATTTTCGTCTTGCTGTCTTTCCAATCGAAATACCACCGCTACGCGACCGTATTGAAGACATGCCGCTGTTAGTAAGTAGCTTCTTAGATCAACTAAATAAAGAGCACGGCGAAAACTTCGTAATCACTTCAGCTCAATTAGACAAGTTAGCAGCGCACGACTGGCCGGGCAATGTACGTGAGTTAAGACACACCCTGCACCGAGCGTTTATTATGAGTGAGCCCGGCTCAAGCTCATTAGACTTGCCCGCTACATTCGATTCGCCATTTTCACAGAAGGGAAAAGTGTCCTCTTCTATGAGTGCGGGGAAAACGATTGAAGAAGTAGAAAAAGCATTGATTTACGCGACGCTTGATGAGGTTGACGGCAATAAAACAATGGCCGCCGAGATGCTGGGTATTTCAACTAAAACGCTTTATAACCGTTTACATGCATACGGAGATAAAATATGAGCGATCTCAACCAACAAATTCACGATATCCGCAAACCATTGAACATTATTAGCATGCAGGCAGAGCTAATCAAAATGCTCACTGAGTCGAGTGAAAATAGCGCTAAGTTAGAAGCGTCAGCAAACAAAATTATTCAAAACTCGAAACACTGCAGTGAGCTATTGCAGCACTTATTTGAGAGCATATCTGCTGAGCAGCAAGGTGACAAAGCGACACTAAATGAAAAACACAAGGGTGAATGACCTTGAATAAAGTGTCGAAACTTCTTTCTCCCTATTCAACCGGTACGTGGATATTTATATCTCTACTTCTTCTAGTACTCATTGCCAGCAACACTTATGTGAGTCGCATTACTATCAATGAGCTCACCGAGTTACATCAAGATATAAGCCAAACATCAGAAGTTGTCGCACTCTTAGAAGAGATGCATGTAAACTTACTCACAGCAGAATCTGGTCAGCGTGGTTTTTTGCTTACCGACGACGAGCGCTATTTGACCCATTATCGAGAAGCTGTTCGCCGCGTTCGTAAGCTATTGGAAGAATCTCTTACGCTAAATCCAAAAGTCACAGGACAAACCGCCGCGATTGAAAAGCTAAGGAGTCTGATTGAGAAAAAAGTTAAGGAATTGGACATCACCGTCGCGCATGCCCAAGAAAATTATTTATCTCAAGCATTCCGCATTGCTGAAACAGATGAAGGCCGTATTCTCTATGATGAAATACACAGCTTATTTGAACGAATAAAACTCGCTGAAAGTGCACTAGGCAAGAAACAGGTTGATCAGCTTCAGAACGCTACCGTTGTATCTAGCAAAAACTTAACAATTTCATTTTTTACGAGTCTCGTTTTAGTTGTCGGTGTGTTTATGCTCGCCTTAGTGAATATTCGAAATCAATCTCAGCGTGAACAAGAGATGGAGGCGCAGAATGATCGGCTCAAACTCGCGGTAGATGAACGCACAAAAGAGCTGTCATTATTTTCAGATGAACTCAGTAGGAGCAATAGGGAGCTTGAAGATTTTGCGTTTGTAGCTTCCCATGATCTGCAGGAACCTTTACGCAAAATTATGGCCTTTGGCGACAGACTAGAAACACAGTCAGAAAATCTAAGCGACAAACAACGTGATTTCTTAAAGCGGATGCGGAGCGCTGCCGGCAGAATGAGCGTGCTAATTAGTGACCTTTTGGAATTTTCTAGAATCACAACAAGAGGTCGACCTTTCCAGTCAGTCGATCTAAATATAGTCGTTCAAGACTGCATTGATGATTTACAGGTGCTCATAGAAGAAAGCAATTGCTCAATCAACGTTGAAACTTTACCATCGATCGTCGCTGATCCAACACAAATGCAGCAGTTGCTGTTTAATCTTATTGCCAATGCAATTAAGTTTTCTCAAAACGAATCGCAGCCTATGGTTAAGATTTCGGTCGAAACTGTCGAACAGCCAGAGGCGATAGATATTGAAGGCTTAACAGGATGGTTTCGTCTTACTGTTGCCGATAATGGTATTGGATTTGAGCAAGAATATGCAAACAAGATCTTCGCACCCTTCCAACGTTTACACAGTCGCGATAGCTTTAAAGGCACGGGGATCGGATTAGCCATATGTCGACGAATTGTAGAACGTCATAATGGAACAATAGACGCACAAGGTGAAACTGATAAGGGCGCTGTTTTCTGTGTGACTTTGCCCGCTGATAATTTTTTATTCAGTTTGAAGCCATAACTTAAAGGAAATAAGATGCAAACGCGCAATAACATTCAAGTCCCGTTTACGATCATTTTGGCGGATGACGATGAAGACGATAGACTGCTTGCACAAGACGCAATGGAAGCTGCTGGCGCAACCTATCAATGTCATACCGTATGTGATGGGCAAGAACTACTCGACTATTTGCGCTGCACTGGCAAATACAAAGATAAGCCAGTGAGCAATCGACCAAGCGTGATTTTGCTCGATTTAAACATGCCAATACTAGACGGAAGAGAAACCTTACGTTTACTCAAAGAGGATCCTGGATTCTCCAACATTCCGGTGGTTATTCTGTCTACTAGCGCTGCTGATGAGGATATCAGTGAAGGTTACGGTTTAGGTGCTGCTTCTTATATGGTGAAACCAAATGATTTTAGTACCTTGGTAGAGATGATGAAATGCTTCAACAAGTATTGGTTCGACTATGCCTCAATTCCGCACCTTATCAGCAATACTTCGCCAAATAACTAATTACATTTGTATCTTGGAAGTGACTATTGGAAAACGTTAGATCAGTTTTAATAATCGATGACGACAGCGACGATGTGTTTTTGATCGAAGATCGTCTTTGTCAAATGTTGCCTGGCGAATGTCACTTTGTCTCTTGCTCTGAAAAACAGGAAGCCATAGATTTTTTGAAGGAACGAACCTTCGATCTCTGTATATTAGACTATAGACTTGCAGGTTACGAAGGTTTAGAAATACTAGACGCTGTTGCAAATGCAGAACTAGCGACGCCTATTATTATGCTAACCGGACAAAACGACGATGAAGTTGCAAAAAGAGCAATAAAAAAGTGGTGCTCAAGATTTTGTCATGAAATCTTCAATAGATGAGGATGTTTTTGAAAAATCTGTGCGTTACGCTGTTTCACGGAAAGAGCTCGAATTTGCGCGCGCAATGAGTCAACGCAATGCAGCAGAAAATACGGCAAAAGATAAATTTATAGCGCATTTGAGTCACGAATTACGAACACCGCTAACATCTATTTTAGGCTATACATCAATACTGTTAGAAAATGACAAAACCATTCCTTTTCAAAATGAACTCAAAGTCATCTCCAATAACGGCAAACATCTACTTAATTTACTTAATGATGTACTCGACCTATCAAAAATAGCCGCCGACAAATTTGAATTAAGAGAAAAGCCAACAAATTTGCAAGAGCTGCTCATTGAGGTGAACAGTTTATTAACCGTCAGCGCCATTGATAAAGGTTTAGCATTAGCATTTCACAGCCAAACAAAGTTACCGGAAAACATTAGTTTAGACGATCTCCGTTTTAAACAAATACTCGTTAATCTCATTGGCAATGCAATTAAGTTTACCGATGTAGGAGGCGTCAGCGTTAACATTTCGCTTATGACTGTTGATACTGAGAATATACTGAAATTTCAGATTGTAGACACCGGGATCGGAATGGCTGAACAGCAGATTAACAGTATATTTGTGCCCTTCAAACAAGTAGAAGACGTCTACAATCGCAAGGCTGGCGGGGCTGGTTTAGGTTTATCCATCACGGCTGAAATAGTAAAGCAAATGGGCGGCAAACTTGAGGTGAAATCAGAGATAGGAAACGGCTCTATATTTACCCTGAGCGTGCCTTGTAAATTGCTTGGTGACTCATTGATTGATTACGACTTTAATGTTGACTACAAAAGGGAAATAGAGACCAAATTACCCAAATTAACAGGCCGCGCTTTAGTTGTAGACGACGTTTTTGAAATTCGAGAATTGGCTGGTTACTTTGTTAAAAAGACAGGCGTCAAAGTTGAGTTTGCCAGCAATGGCGAGCAAGCACTGTTAAAAGTAGCTCAAGCGCAGCGCGAAAATAGCCCCTTCGACGTTATTTTTATGGATCTGCATATGCCCGTCCTCACTGGTGAAGAAACTGTTCAGATCCTGAGGAAAGAAGGAAATAAGGCAAACGTAGTTGCCATGACTGCAGCTTTGAATAAAGGCCTCTACAAGGACTTAACTCAACTCGGGTTTGACGCGTTGATAGCAAAACCCATTGATAAACTCGAAATCTGGAAAGTTTTAGAGAATGAGTTTTCGCAAACGGTAGCTCAAAATAAAGGGCAAGCCATACACAAAACTCAAACTAAGCCGCTCATCCATTTGGTCGAAGACGATATGGACAGCGCTAACATAATGCAAATGATGCTAGAACAACTCGACTATCGGGTATTACACTCTTCAACTGCA
This sequence comes from Glaciecola nitratireducens FR1064, assembly GCF_000226565.1. Lineage (NCBI taxonomy): Bacteria > Pseudomonadati > Pseudomonadota > Gammaproteobacteria > Alteromonadales > Alteromonadaceae > Brumicola > Brumicola nitratireducens. The sequence continues at coordinate 3,952,077 of NC_016041.1, forward strand.
AAGCAAGCCATAGCTAACGCAGATGGAAAAAGTGGCGATACGATTGCGCTGCATTTACTCGATTTAGGACTTCCTGACTTGAAGGGGGAAGCATTTATTAGCGCATTTTTTGACAAACAAATAGCAGGAAAAGTATCAATTTTAAGCGGCAGTCAGCCTGACTCGGCTTTGCTCGAGCGCTTTCCCATTGTCGATCATTTAATTAAGCCCGTTAGTAAAGACATGCTTTGCGAATGGCTTCAAAAAAATTGTGATCCTAGCGATTTTGTCTCATAAATTCGAATTGTAATAATTTCCCTTTCACACTGTAACTATTTCTAGTTAACCGCGCCACCCTCTCCCAGTATCAAAAATTAACTATAAATTTCATATAGTTAAGATTTAAAATCCTTTGGCATAGTTATTGATACCATGAGTTAAAACACAAACTAATTATTAGCTATTTACACAGAATATGTTCGACGTTTTAGCAGCAAAAGAGGGTAGTAATGTCACTTTTTAATGAAACACTGAATTGGATTGAAGCGAGCTCGCCACACGAAAACGAATACTTACAAGCAGCTGAGGAAATTTGTGAATACATTGTTCCTATCGTTAATAGCAACGAAGCTTATAAAGCAAACAATGTGTTGCAGCGCATACTGGTGCCACAACGCGTAATCCAATTTGCGGTTGAATGGGAGGACGACAAGCATCAATGTCAAGTTAATACTGGGTGGCGCGTTCAGCACAGTAACGTTCTAGGCCCACACAAGGGAGGCACGCGCTTTCATCCACAGCTGAACCTTTCGATACTAAAATTTCTAGCTCTTGAGCAGAGCTTCAAAAATTCGCTTACCGGGCTTTCCTTAGGCGCAGGAAAGGGTGGTGCAGACTTTGACCCTACGCTGCGTTCAGAAAATGAAATAAGACGATTTTCAAAAGCGTATGCCAAAGGTCTCTATTCTCATATTGGTCCCACTACTGATGTTCCAGCCGGTGACATCAATGTATCCGCCAAAGAATTAGGCTACATGTTCGCTGAACAATTGCGAGCGACAGGTTCGTTCGCAGGCGATTTTTCAGGAAAGCCTCTCAGCTTGGGAGGAAGCAAGTTAAGAGTCGAAGCCACGGGTTACGGACTCCTCTATTTTGTAGCCAATATGCTTGAGCAAATCGATGAGTCTATGGAAGATAAGACGGTCACTATATCGGGCGCTGGGAATGTTGCGATTCATGCAGCCGAAAAAGCCATAGCAATGAATGCCAAAGTACTCACTCTATCAAACAGTCGTGGCGTATTCATTTGCGATCAAGGGCTGACTCAGGCGCATATCAACTGGTTGAAAGACAATAAAGGAAAAGTTGAAAATGCACTACAGGAACTTGCCAAGGAGCACGATGGCGAGTACCAAAAAGGCGCGCCATGGACCATGAAAGCTGATATTGCGCTGCCCTGTGCCACTCAAAATGAAATAGATGAGATTGACGCGCAGCAAATTGTAAAAAATACGCGTATTGCCTTGGTCGAGGGAGCAAATATGCCTTGCACTAAGCCTGCAATTGACAAGCTAACAGCGAGTAGCCTGCTGTATGCACCAGGCAAGGCGGCAAATGCAGGCGGCGTTATTCTATCTGCATTTGAAATGCAGCAAAACTCCGCCATGCGCTACGACTCCGAAGAAACCTTAGATGAAAGACTCCAACAAAGAATGCACGAAATACATAAAGCGTGCGTAACAGAGAGCAATCACTTGGGCAACGCGGATATAGACTACGTTCAGGGCGCCAACGTTGCTGGATTCAGAAAATTAGCCGACGCCCTTGTTGCATCAGGCTTTTAGCATAAATTTCATCCCTATTTTTAAATATACTTACTAGGAGACAGTAATGAAAATTTTCGAAGCACTACGCAAAGACCACGATAAACAGCGAGCCCTGCTAAAAATATTATTAGAAACACAGGGGGAGTCACCTACAAGGCAAGAATATTACCAGCAGCTCAAGGACGCGCTGGCAACTCACGCCATCGCAGAAGAACGATATTTCTATGCGCCTTTGATGCAGGCAGACGAAACCATCGCCCTATCTCGACATGGCGTTGCAGAACATCATCAAATAGATAAGTTAATTGCAAAGTTAGACGACACGGAAATGAGCTCACCAGCATGGCTAGCAGCTTTTAAACAGCTCACCGAAAAAGTGGAACACCATTTAGCTGAAGAGGAGCGTGAGTTTTTCCAGATGGCTGGCAAAGCGTTGTCAGAAAAGGAAAAGCATGACCTAGCAGAAGAATACTTAGCAGAAATGGGTTCTTAATAGCGAAACCTTTGCTCGGCGGTATTCTTAGTTTCTTAAGATACCGCCGAGAGAAACACAACTGAAGATGAGAGGCATTTATGACGGCAATTATCAATAATATGCTCGACGACAGAGTTGCTGCAACCTACAAAACGAAAGACGACATCAATCAGGCAAAGATTGTATTAACTCGAAAGCTGGGGCTTCGAGAAAGTAAGGTCAAAATTATCGCACCGAGCGACAATATGGAAAGCGCAAAGCTGGAGGGCAAAAGCCAAAAGGTAGGCAGTAATATGCTGATGTCGCATGTTCGCAACACGCTTTTAGGGTTCGTGATAGGAATGATAGTTGCGTTTTTGCTTGTACAATATGGGCCCGCTCTTACCCAGAATAATCCAATGTTTACTTACATTGCACTGATTAGTCCCGGTATTTTTATCGGCATGTTTTTCGCAGGTTTCCGCTCTCTAAAACCAGAGCACGACATAATTAACCAGCATGCAGTAAAGGCACAGCAAAAAAATTACTGGACGCTGTTGATAGAAACTAAAGACATGGATATCAGCAAGGATGCAATTTGCGAAGAAATAGAACATACAAAGTGTGTTGAATTAAAATCAGAGTCAATCTAATGCAAAATAGTTTGAAAAGGTGTAAGTCAAAAGTGGGCGTTCAAAGATGGCTATAAGCATATAAGCCACTCGATCTTAGGCGAGTGGCTTTATTATAAGATCACTACCTTTTTTAGTAAGTGTAACGGGCTTGAAGGTACCAAGTGCCGCCATTAAAACCAAATGGACTTGACTCAGAATACAATTGGCCCGAACCGCCAGCACCAGGATTTTCTTCAGGGTAGGCGTCAAGAAGGTTATCAACACCAACGACAAACTCGAGCTGGTCGTTAAATTGATAAGCGACTTGTGCATCAATTAATACTTCAGCACCAATTCCGTTAACACCATTTCCAGTATCATCCCACCCGCCGTAGTAATTGGCACGTAACAAGGTTCTGATTTGACCTTCCGTGTGCGACCACGATATATTAGCTCGTGTAGTCGGCAGCAAGTCTTCGATTGCTGCAACTCGCCCTGCACTAATAGGATTAATCGTACCAACACTGTCTACTTCAGTTTTGTTGTAGTTTGCTGCAACAGTCAGCCTAGAGTCCCCACCCCACATATCAAATGAATAGTTACCAACAATGTCTATTCCCGTGGTGGTTGTGCTAAAGCTGTTAGAGAAAAATCTAAATTCTGATAGATCATCTAAGCCAACGAATTGCTGACGGTCGATAACACCCTGCGCATCTAAAGTTGTTAACGCCTCAGATACCGTTGCAAAGTTAGAACCTGCGCCGCCAGTAAAATTCAGTGCGTCAAGAAAATCGACATTAGCACCAAGTGAAACGCGGTCAGTTAACTCAATATTGTAGTAATCAATTGTCCAAACAGAACCTGCGACATCAAAGCCAACCCCAATTGAGAAGTTGTTAGCCTCCTCAGGACCAAGCGAAGGACGACCGTTTCCGGCACTCGCGATGAAATCAGCACCTAACTGACCTGCTGCAGAAGAAAGCGGCAAGGTACCTTGGTCAACAAGCACACCTTGAACGTTCTGGGTGGTTACATTGGTTATGTTAGCCTGACCCGCTGTCGGAGCATGGAATCCAGTAGAGATTGCACCGCGAATTCTAAAATCATCACTTACATGGAAAATACTGGCGACTTTAAAATCTGTCGTGTTTCCAAATTCACTGAATTCTTCCGTTCTTACTGCTACTGCAAGCGTCAATTGTTCTGTTATATCAGTTTCAACATCCACATAAAAAGCCGTACTGTCTTGAGATGCTGAAGTGTCTCTCGGGAAGCCACCAAAGCCATTTGAGCTTGATGAGAAACCTTGACTGGCTAGCGGACCAAGTGCGAAAGAGGCGGCGTCTCCAGCAAATAGGTCAAACTCTTCTTCCCGGTACTCTGCACCAAAAGCGATGTTGAGTTCAGATTCAAAACCAGCATCCACTCTATACACAAAGTCTACGTTAAACTGAGTTTCCGTTTGCTCCTGACCACCTGGTACAAAATCTCTTGGTGTAGCAGGGCCAAGCGAAGCATTAATGGTGTTGCGAATAAAGAATTCTGTTTTGTTAGAGCCTCGCTGCGCGCTGAGGTCATACGATAGACCTGTACCAACACTGAGTTCGCCACGAACACCGACAGTAATTGCTTGATCTTCGTTGTTACCGCCGAACCGAGGCACAAAACCGTTTGGAATATCAGTGATAAACGAGAAACAATTGTCAGAGGCTGCTACGTCAGCAAGAAAACCTGCGTCTGGGATGACACCATTGATAGGTATACCATCGATACATGAGCTACCTCCATCAAGGTCTCCAACTAGTACAGAGTGAACACCGTTAGGATCTAAAAGACCCGTTGCAGGGTTTACCTTCGGGCCTGCGTAAACGCCTCCACGCTGGCTACCTTCAGTGACAGGGTTACGATAGAAGAAACCACCGGTGACTTCTCTTTCACCATAATTACCGAACAAGTAAAGTTCCGCTTTATCATTGATCTCATATGCCGAGTTGATAAATAGCTTTACATCGCCTTCTACATCTGGCGTTCCCCAGTACTGCGGGACTTCGCCTGTATAAGAATTAATTTCCAGAAAATCAGAGCTTTGCAAATAGCCACCGTCAATCATACCGGCAACATCGCTTCTGACAACTGACCTGACAGTACCTTCAACGTCTTTTATTTCTGCGGTTAGGTTTACGAAACCAGAATCACCAAGCGGTAATCCTGCATTTGCCGCAATAGTATAGTTATCTCCGTCACCTTCATAAGTCGAACCATAGCGGGCTACGACTTCAAAACCCTCTGACTCGTCTTTGAGAATAAAGTTAAGCACACCGGCGATGGCGTCTGAACCATATTGTGAAGACGCACCATCTCGTAAAACTTCAACCTGTTTCAACGCCATTGATGGAATTGCAGAAATATCTACCCCTTGAGCACCATCAGAAATACCACCGCCAAGGAATGAAATGATCGAGCCTCTGTGGCGACGCTTACCATTCACTAATACCAATACGTTATCTGGAGAAAGTCCACGTAAATTTGCCGGTCTTACAATCGTTGCAGCATCACTGATTGGTTGACTATTCACGTTGAATGAAGGAACCGCGGTACGCAACATATCTTGAACATCCGCAGAGGAGTTCTGGCGAAATTCATCGCCGCTAATGATATCAACAGGAACGGGGGAGTCAGCGGCAGAACGATTCATCATTCGAGTACCGGTGACGATAACTTTCTCTACGGTATCTTCTGCTTTTTGTTCTTGTGCGAATGATTGAATTGACGTTGTTGTCATCAATGGTAATGAGATCGCCATAGCAATCGCGGTCTTTTTGCTAAACTTATTTTTTTTATGGCAATTTAATTTCGCGTTTTTTATTTTCACGTTTTTCTCCATTTATTTTACTAATAAGCCGAAAAGCCATTGCAGACTGCCAAGCTAAATGTATGGTCAATAATGTTATATTTTTAAATCGAAGACCTCATTGCAAATGATGTATCCACGAAAATGAAAGGCTTAGGTATGTACAGAAGCATGATTTTTGCCAAGGTTTCAATTTTTATTTATAGTCTATAAATCAATAATTTAAAGAATTTTAAAGCTTGGTTTCAGTATGTTGAACTTAGTTAAATGCACTGCTATATCGCAATTGCACCAATAACGAACAAAAGCTCTGTTTGGAAATTTAAGGTGTCCAACTCCTCAGTTGCCCGTTCGACCGTTTGTGTCTCAAATTATGAGAATTTTAATCTGCTAGCCACTTATTTCTAGTTGCATGTTTTTTATATCCGATTATTGTTATTTAAAAATATAGGGGGGTGAGGAAAATTTGTTTACTCAAAATAATTCTAAAATATTAGGTGCGCTGGGGCTTAGCTTGATGTTGTTGTCGTGCAGCAAGGGGGAAATGCCTGAAGCTGTAATGTCAGCAGAGTGCCTTAGCGCGGATATGGTCATTCATAACACAAAAATTTATACCGCGAACGAGGCTCAGTGGACTGCTGAAGCCACAGCGGTGCTTGGTGACAAAATTATATTTGTCGGGTCAAACGCCGATGCAGCCCAATATATGTGCGGTGATGCCCAAATAATGGATATGAACGGAAAGTATGTATATGCAGGTTTTACCGACAGTCACCAGCACGTGGAAGGTGTTGGCCAGCGCCCAAAAACGTTAAGCCTCTTTGGTATCGCAACACTAGCAGAAACGGTTGATGCCATTAAAGCGTTTTCAGAAGGTGTACCTGCAAATGAATGGGTGCAAGGGCGCGGCTGGATTGAACGAGAATGGACGGACGAAAAAAGATTTCTTAGCAAACAAGATGTTGATCCATTTACAGCGGATAAACCCTTATTTATGCCTCGTGCGGACGGTGTTTCTGCGCTGGTCAATTCGAAAGCACTGGAACTTGCAGGTATAAATAAAGATTCTCCTGACCCACTTGGCGGTAAATTTGAGCGTGATGCAGACGGCAATCCGAGCGGCTATATACTAGCGACCGCAATGGATATTTTTAGAAATATTATCCCAGCAAAAACACGTGCATATAAAAAAGACAGCCTTGTACAAGGTATGTACGAAAACGCTAAGCTTGGTTGGACGAATACTCAAGACGCCGGAATGCCTTACGTTAACGTCGACATCATGAAGGAGATCCACGACGAAGGAAATATGTCCACCCGCATTTACGCAGCAGCAAATGTTGCAGAAGCGGCAACAATGCTGGAGCGTGGCCCTGAAGCAACAGCCGACAACATGTTTGAATTACGCGGTATTAAGGTTTATATCGACGGTACGCTGGGTTCGCGCGGCGCAGCTCTTTTGGAAAATTATGCAGACGCTGATCATAATGGTTTTATGAATCGCACCACGAAAGAGGAGCTTGACCCTATTTTACGAGAAGCACTGCGCAAAGGTATCCAGATCGAGACACATGTGATTGGGGATCGAGCAGTAAGATCTCTTTTAAATTGGTATGAGGAAGCGTTCAATGCTGTACCAAAATCCGAATGGGCGGTGGCTGAGCCGAGATGGAGACTCGAGCACGCACAAATTATCCCGGCACAAGACCAGGAACGACTTGTGAGTCTTGGGGTTTTACCATCTATGCAGCCAAGCCACGGAATAGGTGATCTCAACTTTGCACCAGATAGACTTGGCCCTGACCGCCTTGCTTACGCATACCCGTGGCAGCAATTGGTTGATCGCGGTTTAATGATACTGGGTGGATCTGATGCACCAGTAGAACTTGGTGATCCTCGGATTGAATTTTACGCCGCTATCAGTCGTAAAAGGCTTGATGGTACTGCCGGCGAAGGTTGGCATCCCGAGCTTGCGGTAAACCGTAAAACCGCGCTTAAAATGTTTACCATTTGGCCTGCTTATGGCGCATTTCAAGAGGATATTCGTGGGTCTGTAGAAGTTGGTAAATATGCAGACTTTACAATATTTGATCGAGATTGGCTTAGCGTTCCAGAAGCCGATATCTTAAGGTCAGAAAATGTGATGACCATCGTCGGTGGGAAGATAACGTATCAAAGTTACGGAAAATAAAGGGATAAGTCTTACTCAAAAAAACGCCGAAGCACTCGTGCCTCGGCGTCGCTCTCAATAATAAGAGTAGTTAATTGGGCGCTAGCGGATGCGCCCTGATCCTTCTTAATAAGTCTTACTTTTCAGCTTTTTTGATAACTAGCTTACTCATCACCGAATCCACATCTTTCGTGTTTTTGGCAATATTTACTGCTAAATCTCGTTCTGCTGCAGTCGCCACGGTGCCGTTCAAGGTGACCTTCCGGTTGTCCACGTCTACATCAATTTTCAGACCAGACACTTCGGAATCAAACAACAAGCGACTACTGATTACCGTACTGATTTTTGCATCAGTAAACTGTGACGCTTTCTCAGATTTCGTGTCCATGTCCATGTTTAAAACAGTCAATTGATTATCGACTGTTTTCACACCTTTAATGCCTAACACCAGCTCTTCAGCTAATTCTTTTTCAATATCGTTTTCTACGCTACCGGTCAGTGTTACCGTACCCATTTTAACGTCAGTGTTGATGTCAAATGAATTCAAGTTGCCGTTAAATAGCAGAGTAGCTTCCGCTTTACCATCTATCCAAGCATCCATCGCTTCCTTTTCCCAGCTATTTGTTGATGCCATAGCTGATGTGCTTAAACCGGTTAATAAAGTTAATGCAATTAATGAACGTTTCATAATTCTCTCCTTTGATTGAAGTTCACTTTCAATAATGCGATTAACATGCCAAAAACTAAGCGACTGAAAAGGTTAAATAAAAACTCAAATCGTAATTGGGTTTTGAAAAATATTCCGATATTTTTGTAGTATTTTCTCTTTTTGCGCTTTATGTCTTTTAGTGTATCGGGCACTTTGGGAATTAGCCGCTGAGGCAATTAGTTTTGCTGATACTCAATCGAATTGACGTACCATTCGCTTGTGCCGCTGGGTGTTTTTACTGTAAAAGAGTCGTCTACCTCCTTTTTCAGTAAGGCTCTAGCCATTGGAGAGTCGATAGAAATATAGTCCTTCACATCCCCATAAATTTCTTCCGGCCCAACAATCCTGAAGCGCTTCGAATCGCCTGCCTCATTTTCTATTTCTACCCAAGCGCCAAAAAACACCTTACCTGCTTGTTCTGGGCGGTATTCCACGATTGATAATTCAGGCAATAGCTTTCGTAAAAATCGTACCCGGCGATCAATTTGCCTCAAAACCCGTTTGTTAAACGTGTAGTCCGCGTTTTCGGAGCGGTCGCCTAAACTAGCCGCCCACGTGACAATTTTAGTAATTTCTGGTCGTTTGGTGTACCAAAGGTAATCATGCTCATCTTTTAGCTTTGTGTAACCTTCACGTGTGATCAGTTTAGTTTTCAAATAGTTATCCAAAGTAAACGAGTGTTAATTTCTATTACTACATATTAATGCATAAAGTACTTTAACCGCTATCACTGAATGCTATAATCACGCTCATAAACAGTAAGCCTCTGTGCTTCGCAACGTATCACTAACTAATGCAAAATCAGCTCCAGCAAGTTAGCAAGTGTTTGCTAGCGATAATAGTGCTAGTTGCCGACGAAGCATTTATTTCAATACGAGTGACAAGTAAGTATGCAGAGCGCCTTATTTAATCAAATCGTCTATTTCAATTATTGAGTTGTTCATGATCATCGAGAAAATTGCTTCCGAGTTAAACGCGTCGCCAAAACAAATTCAAGCCGCTGTGGCTCTACTAGACGAGGGGTCTACCGTACCTTTTATTGCTCGTTACCGCAAAGAGGCAACGCAAGGGCTAGACGACACTCAACTACGTAACTTAGAACAACGTTTGGGTTATTTGCGTGAGTTAGAAGCACGTCGCAAAGTCATTCTTAAATCGATTGACGAACAAGGCAAGCTAGAAGACGGATTAAAAGCAAAATTGCTTGCAGCAGACAACAAAACCACGCTTGAAGATTTATATTTACCGTATAAACCACGCAGACGTACTAAAGGCCAAATAGCCATTGAAGCTGGTTTAGAGCCGCTCGCAGATGAACTGTACACGAATTCAGATGCACAACCGGAAACACTAGCAGAGCAGTATATTAACGCCGAGAATAATATTACTGACGCCAAAGCAGCACTGGATGGCGCCAAATTTATTTTAATGGAGCGTTTTTCGGAAAATGCCGATTTACTGCAAAGCGTTCGTCAATATCTCATTCGCAACGCGCATGTGAAGAGTGTTGTGGCTCCGGGCAAAGAAACAGAAGGTCAAAAATATAAAGACTATTTTGACTACACAGAGAAATACGCAAAAATTCCATCACACCGCGCACTCGCCATGTTTAGAGGCCGTAATGAAGGCATTCTGCAAATAAATATTGATGCCGACCCTCAGCAAGAAGAAGGCACTCGTCGCTCGCATGGCGAAGACTTGATAGAACAATCGTTAAATTTACGTCTGACCGACTCTGCACGCGATAAGTGGCTTAGCTCAGTCGTTCAGTGGACGTGGAAAATCAAAATTCTTTTGCACATGGAAACAGAACTGTTTGGCACTTTACGTGAACAGGCTGAAACGGAAGCAATAAGCGTATTTGCGAAAAACCTCAACGATTTATTAATGGCGGCTCCAGCAGGTCCAAAGGTCACAATGGGACTAGATCCCGGCATTCGTACAGGTGTGAAACTTGCTATTGTTGATGCAACGGGCAAAGTCATATACACCACAACCTTCTTCCCACACGCGCCACAAAATCAGTGGGATAAGTCTAAGCGCACTTTAGCTATGTTATGCAAGCAGCATAAAGTGGATTTAATCAGCATAGGCAACGGCACGGGCTCACGTGAAACGGATAAATTGGTTGGCGAAATGATGAAAGCCGAACCAGAATTGAACGTGCAGCGCATCGTAATCAGTGAAGCTGGCGCATCCGTTTACTCAGCGTCTGAGCTTGCCTCTAACGAATTACCTGGCATGGATGTGTCATTGCGCGGCGCTGTTTCCATTGCTCGTCGGCTGCAGGACCCATTGGCAGAGCTTGTGAAAATTGAGCCAAAAGCGATTGGTGTAGGCCAATATCAACATGACGTTAGCCAGAGTCAGCTAGGAAAATCCTTGGACACGGTCATTGAAGATTGTGTAAACGCTGTAGGCGTTGACCTCAACACAGCAAGCCCAGCATTATTGTCACACGTGTCTGGTTTGAACAAAACCCTAGCAAACAATATTGTTATGTTTCGCGATACCAACGGTGCGTTTGTTGATCGAAAAGCGCTGAAAAAGGTTGAACGATTAGGGCCTAAAGCATATGAGCAAGCTGCTGGTTTCCTTAGGGTAATGAATGGCAAGAATGCACTAGATGCATCATCAGTTCACCCTGAGGCTTACCCAGTTGTTGATATTATTGCATCCAAAGCCAATGTTGCGGTGAATGATATCGTAGGCAACACAGAGCTTTTAAAGCAGCTTAATCCTGAAGACTTTGTGACTGCCGAATTTGGCTTACCAACGCTTAAAGACATCTTAAAAGAACTGGATAAACCAGGACGTGACCCACGCCCAGAGTTTAAAACAGCCAGCTTTAAAGAGGGCGTTGAGACCATGAAGGACCTCAAGGAAGGAATGATCTTAGAAGGTGTTGTTAGTAACGTAGCAAATTTTGGTGCCTTCGTGGATATCGGTGTGCATCAAGATGGACTAGTTCATATTTCATCAATGACAAACACTTTCATTAGTGACCCTCGTGAAGTAGTGAAAACCGGCGACGTAGTAAAAGTAAAAGTGATGGAAGTGGATGTCGCGCGTAAACGTATTTCGTTATCAATGCGCATGGACGACACGCCTTCGCCATCAAGTAATGCAGCGAAAGGAAAGCCGGAGCGTTCGTCTAAACCCAAATCGCAAAGTAATACCGCTGCGCCAAGAGGCCAAAAGCCTGCAGCCAAGCAAAGTTTTGGAAACGCGATAATGGGCAATGCGTTTGCTGACGCATTTAATAAAGCGAAAAAATAAGCATGGGCGCAGTGATGTCCTATATCGGCGATGGCTTAGCTAGGTTTCTGTCTAAGCCCACTGCGTATTACAAAACGTTTTCAGTTTTCAGCCAAGACCAGCTACAAGCTAATCTTCGCCCTGGCGATCTATTGTTAGTTGAGGGTGATAGTCGCATTAGCTCAGCCATAAAGTACCTCACGCAGTCGACATGGTCGCATGTGTGTATTTATATTGGTGAGCAGCCTGGCTTGCAGCCGATTTTAGAAGCCGATTTGATTGAAGGCGTAATCACCGTACCTTTAAACAAATATGATGGATTTAACCTACGTATTTGTCGTCCAGTTGGTCTCACAAAAGAAGATACGGTCAAGCTTTTGAGTTTTCTTATTGAACGTTTAGGACATCAATACGACACCAAAAACATCTTCGATTTAATGCGTTATTTACTACCAACGCCTCCTATTCCTCAGCGTTTTCGCCGCAGAATGCTGGCCTTCGGCAGTGGTGACCCAACAAAAGCGATTTGTTCGACATTAATCGCACAAGCATTTCAGTCAATTCGTTATCCTATCTTACCTATGCAAAAGGACGAATATGATGCGCTGATGCAGACCAATCCTGCTGCGGACACTGGCTTGAGTGCTGAAAGTTGCGTTATTAAGCAGGAGAATGATGCAGAAAAACCTCTTGTAACGAATCAAGCAAAGAGTGTTCACTTAAGCGACGAACTGCTGCTTGCCAAACGCCATTTCAGTCATTTTACGCCAAGAGATTTTGATTTATCCCCTTACTTTGAAGTGATTAAACCCACTTTGACCAGTGGATTCGACTATCGAGCCATACAGTGGTCTGAAAGCGAATAGTGTACTTACGTACTTTGCTTTTTATGCATACCACAAATTGGCTCTTACCTGCCGTTCACTTAGTTTAAAATGCTGATACCCCCTAGGTCATTCCTGCGCAGGCAGGAACCTCCCACTATCTGCGGTAAATTCAAAAATAGTGCTCATTTTTTAACTCTCCTGTGGGTTTAGGAGCTTACTGCATGCGCAGTAAAGACGGAGGGCGTTAATCTGCCAACTTTAAAAAACCGCTGCTAAGAAGTCGACTCACCAGCGCAACTTGAACATCAAGACCTAAGCCTCCAGGAATATCTGATACAAGGAAACGCGGTGTATTGATAATAAACCTTAGACTCTCTTCCGCCCCTTTATGCACTAAAATGTGCTCACCCGGTTGACAAAAATCAACAGTATCAGTCGTCGCAATCATCTCTACCATGGCATGTGGGCTGTGTTCTATTATCGTATTTGCTTGCAATGGCGACGTTATAATCGTGGGCTTAAGTTTTGGCAACTCTGCAATCATATGCGCTTGTCTTCGCTTTAGTGCATCCTCAATAAAGTCATCGGATTGACTCTGGGCTAAAAGTTGCTTTAAGCCTTGGCGAATTTGCTGATGGATCGTAGCGTGTTTATCATCGTTAATAATATCGTCGGCTCGTTGACCAATATTTTGCCGAAGTCCTATATCTAAATCAGATAAGTGGTCAAGCACGGCGTTCATGCCTTCGCGCACGGTAACGGGTACAAAACCAATCGATAGGTGAATTGATTCGCTTGTAGATTTTACGGTGTGCGCCGTGCCTCTGGGTAAATAAATAAAGTCGCCAGGCGCCACGTCTACCGTTTGGTAATCGTTGAACGGTGGCGCGCCCTCTCCCGTATTTTTCCATTTATTAGGGTAAGTAGTAGGAGTATTTGAAATGTACCACTGCTTCGTCCCGACTAATTGAATCACAATCACATCAACTTCGTCATAATGCACAGGTGCTGCATTAGTTGGCGCGCTCCAAAAAACGACGACCCCAACAGGATTGCCAATTTGCTTCTCAAGTGCGCGAGTAAACTCGCTCAGAGGGGGTGATAGTTCTGTAACATCAGGAAACCGAACGGTATATCCTAATTCATGATATTGCTTAATTAAAGCCAAAAATTCGTCTTCATTTTCAACATTTCGGGCCTTGGGAGGGGGAGAATTAGGCGCATGCGAATGACAAGTTAACTCCGGTGCATATTTAGCATAACCTGCTAAAAGTGCTGCTTTCGGATCCCTTCCACCTATAGCAACCCGTGCTTTTGCTCCTTCGCCTCTTTGTATTAATATTTTTTTTGACAAAATGTGACTGAAAAATTCATCGTAAGACGTCGGGCTTAGTATGTGTTTGATAGATTCTTTAGGGTCTAACATGTTGAAAGTGCTTCTTTACTTCAATGTTAGAAAAAGGATAAACGAAATTAGACCTTTACTCAAACACTCTACTAAATGTGAACAAACTCTAACGCTATTAGAGAAATATTAATACTCCATAGCAACTCCTGCTCAAGCAAGAGCCTTGAAAACCTGCTCTCTTATGAATTTTTTCGATGATTACAATCGATTTCTTTCAATTTGATTATAAGGAAAAGCCCCCATAACTCAGTTAAGCAAAATTTCAAACCGAGAAAATCATGAAACTTTTATCATCTTATTCACTTACAGCCTCAATGTCAGTTTTGATATGTGGATTATTAACAATACAAATTGCTCAAGCGGCAAACCAAAATACTGAAGCACGGAAACAATCAATAGCAGCGGATGTACTGATAGGAGAAGACGATGTATCAGGCCTTAGGTTGTCTTACCGTCCGCTTACTCATCAAGTAAAAAATATCCCTTATTTCGATACTTTAGACGTATATTGGGAGTTGAGCATCAACTTTTGGGAATACGGTGATAACAATCAACATCAGACAAATTATGTATTAGCGCTCAGCCCCGTAGTCAGCAAAGTATTCTATCAAGTGGCCGACAAGTATCCATTACGATGGGAGTTTGGGATCGGAGTGTCGCTCGTAGATGACACCAGATTTGCTGGTAAGGATATCGGTTCCCACTACCAGTTTGAGGATCGGCTCGGTTTATCATTATCCTTCGGTGAAGATTTGCGACAAATGGCGTCAATCAGATATATGCATTACAGCAATGGTGGCTTAAACAGTAAAAATCCCGGTATGGATTTCTTAAATATGGCGTATAGCTACCAGTTTTAACAAGTACTTATAATGTAAGCATAGGCGCTATTTGAATCAACGACCTATTGATGCCTACTGATTAACTCATACATTAGAGAGAGCATGAAACAAACAGTCGAAGTCACGCAAGCAGGCCGATCGCAACCACTCAGTAATTCATTAGTAACAGTTATCGCGCTATGTTGCGGCTTAATTGTTGCTAATATTTACTACGCACAGCCGATTATAGAATTGTTAGCGCCCGATGTGGGGCTAAGCACTCACAGCGCGAGCCTCATCGTATCGTTAACGCAAATAGGTTATGCCTTAGGACTGTTTTTTTTAGTTCCCTTGGCCGATTTAATCGAAAACAAGCGACTAATGTTGCTCACCTTGTTAATTTCGTTTTTGAGTCTTATAGCCATCGCACTGGCAGACTCCCCAAGTGTCTTGCTGATTTTATGCTTAACGGTAGGAATCAGTTCGGTGTCTGTTCAGATACTGATCCCGCTAGCGGCACATTTATCCTCCGATGCAAAACGCGGGCAAGTTCTCGGCAATATTATGGCCGGATTGTTGTTAGGCATTTTGCTCGCCAGACCCATTTCGAGCTTGATAGCTGATCACTTTGGTTGGCGTGCGGTGTTTTATTTTGCTGCTGGGTGTATGGTTTTTATTGCAGCGGTTATTTATTTTGCAATTCCGATTAGGCAACCAAGCCATAAAACCAGTTACTTTGCGTTACTGAAGTCCTTGAAGCAGCTTATCGTTAGTCAAGCAGTATTGCGTCAGCGTGCTTTTTATCAAGCGCTCATGTTTGCTTCTTTTAGCCTATTTTGGACCAGCGTCCCTGTTGTACTTGCTAGAGAGTATGGATTATCACAAACTGAAATCGCCGTGTTTGCATTAGTAGGTGCCGCAGGTGCGATAGCTGCTCCCATCGCTGGCCGCTTAGCCGATATGGGATACACTCATCAAGTATCCCTCGTCGCAAAAGTAATGGCTGTAGTGTGTTTTTTACCGACCTTGTATGAACTGCCGCATGGAGTAATTGTATTGGCATTAACTGGCGTATTAATCGATTTTGCCGTCCAGGCAAATATGGTGCTAGGTCAGCGTGCTGTATATGAACTTGTCCCAGAGAGTAGAGCTCGCTTAAATGCTATTTACATGACCAGTATATTTTTGGGAGGTGCGCTTGGCTCTCTTATCGCTAGCCCGCTATACGAATCTGGCGGATGGAGCAGCGTAGCGATAGTCGCAGCAATCATGCCGTTAATATCGCTGATCGCGTTTGGTATTAATGCTAGAAAAAGTAAAGTAGCGTGACTTGAGTTCTGCGAGAGCAAGTTGTTAAACATCGTTTTTTGATACTATCTGATCAGAGCACTTGATTAAATGTCTTGATTGCAAAGAATCTCTGCCTTTTCTCCTGTGAAGGAATCGTACAGCGCTCTGTGGGCTGTATATGAAAGAGCATCCTTTCTGCTTGTATACTGAGCGATCCAGTCTAACAACATTGCTAAATTCTCATCTTGAGCTTCTTTTGATTCATATTTATGTGGTTCCCATGGCCGCTTGCTGGCATTCTCCATACAAAGTTTAGCCGGCAGATTCATAAATATAGCTTTGTTTGCAAACGGTTTTACTAACTCTAATAGGTCCGAATAACAGCCTTCCACGACCCATTCATCCGTTTCTCGGATAAAAGTTTGAATTTTATGGTGTGCGTCCTCTAGGGAGCTTCGCTCAGGGGGACTTGTGGGAAGCCAAGCTAAAACGTCCAAATCAAGATGAGCAAGGCCTTGGTCGCGAAGTTTTGCAGCTAACGTAGACTTACCTGAGCCTGAATTTCCAAAAATGATGACTTTTCTCACAGAGCCTCTCAATCTTAAATTAAACACCGCAGATTTTTCAGGTATGTGATCTGAAAGCGCAATAAATCTAGGGTAAGCCTCTATCTTACTTCAAAAATCTAACTGCGTTGAAAGTTAAGCATAATTCACAATAGTATACTGTTTAGTTTTTTGTTTCTTGGTAAGGTACATAAGTCCATCGGCGCGTGTAATTAAACTATCAATATCTGCAGCTTTGTTTGGTGCCAAGATGACAACACCAACGCTCGCTCCAACTTTTACTGATAGCTCGACATCAATGACAACTTCGCCTGAGATAGCTTCGATAAGGCGCTCTACTTGGTTTTTTATTTCATTTGCATCAATTAGCGCACTCTCAAGTAATTCAGGATCAGATAGTTCTGCATCATCTACCAAGTCGCCTAAATTGAAACTCATTCCTAATAAAAACTCATCGCCACCCCAGCGTATGTTAACCGCACTAGCATCAATATTAGACGCTATAATTCGCTGGCTAACTTGCTTTAAAACCACGTCACCCACATCATGCCCATAAGTATCATTTACAGGTTTAAACTTATCCAAGTCGATCATCATCAAGGCGAACACTGTCTGACTATTACCCAGTGTTTCTTCGGTTTGTCGGCCTAACTTTTGACTCAAACGTTCCAGTCCAGCCCGACGACTTAGCAGCCCGGTAAGGGAATCATGATCCGCTTCATAACGCGCTTTTTCTTCGCGCTTTTTGCGATGCGTAATATCGTAAATGATGACTTCCACTAGCTGTTCTGAATCTTCACGAGACTCAGTACGAACGTCTTTAATACTCGAAAATATACAGTGTAAAAAGCGCGTCTCTATACCAACTGTTAATTCAACATCAAGGTCAGTTTGAGACACACCCGTTGCGGTAAATAAGAGTTTGATTTGATCTTGAATGACGCCTGGCGAATCAAATAGCGCAGGGAAGTCTTGCCCATCAAGCTCCTTTCCAAACAATTGACTCAGTGCAGGGTTTGCGATGTTAATTTTTCCATCCGCTGTAAGCAAACCTATACCCGCAGTAGCTTGTTCGAACAGCAATCGAAAACGCCGTTGTAACTCTTCGGTACTTTCGCGTAATTGCCTTTCAGATAAAAACTGCTGTTTTAAAGCAGCTATCAATAAATTGGTCTTGTTTGATAAAGATGAGATTTCATTTTTTTGCTTATAACCAATATCAATCGGCAGAATAAACTCAGGCGCCTCAGTATCGATAGCTTCAACGGCTTGAGACAGCTTTTTTATTGGTTTAGTTAGCTTAGAGCGAACGTAAAAGCCAACCGCCACTGCGATTATCACACTCAAACCGACTAATAAAAATGCATTCTGTAAACTTGTACTCGTCGCTTGAGCTTTGATAAAGTCGAGATTGGGAACAACTTCAAGTGTGCCAATCACTTCTTCTGGACTAAACGGATTGTAGAGTTTTATGTTTATGGATGAAATTGCATTGGTACTTTTACCCGATGTGATAACAATGCCGTCACTTTCAGTGCGAATAGTCGCTGACATAATCAAATCGTTGTTAGCTAAGCCATCAACAACATCTTGGCCCAGCTCCTCATCCACTAAATAGGCAGCAATAGCGCTAGTGCTTTTAGCAGTATCAGAAAGTTGTTGCACAAGCTGTTGATTTTGAGTGGTAACTTGTTGCAACTGGTAGCTGTAATTTAAGCTCGCGAATATGCTGGATATTGCCAAAGACAATAAGCCAATCACCAAGCTTATTCTTAACGACAGCTTCATAGACGATTTCCCTACTATTTAAAAAGTAGTGGTCAGGCTAATATTGGCTACATTATAGGTGAATTTCTCTGAAGGTGTAAGCGCTGTTAATTCTCCGAAGAAGCCACTGCCAAACGAGTCGATTCGATAATGATCAAATTGAGCTTTGAACGACCAACTATCAGAAAAGTCCCACTTCATACCAAGCGAAATGGAGCGCTGCTGAATTGAAGCACCGCGAATAGTTTCGTTAGAGTCAGCAGTGAGAAATAAGAGTTGCTGATATACTGGACTAGGAAGCGCTGCCTGCGCAGCAGCAAAATCAATAACTTCTGGTTGTTCGCCCCGATTATAAAAAGCCAGCGTCATATAAGGCGTAAGAGAGGCAATACGATAGCTTGCCGTTGCATAGCCAGAGCGAGCGCTACTAGCTAAACCCCAATCACCGTCGTAGTCAGACAATTCAGCGATAAATTCGACGTCATTTAAGGTATATTGACCACCAATTGAAGCGTAGGTAACTCGACGCCCATCTGGAATAATTGAGAATTGGATTTGTTCTGCATAAGGCTTAAATATGCTAGGAACCAAACCAATCGCAGAGACAAATTCATCAGCATCGGGAAAAACAAAGTTATCTAATTTCGCCGACAAATAAGCAGCGTGAATTCGCCACTCAGTAGCTTGAAACTCAACGTTAAACACAGTGAAATCTTCATAATCTACCCTCACATCGCCGGCTTCGCCGCCATTATGCAGTATACTTTCGCCGTATGAGAGAGAAAATTTAATAGCGCCGAAATCGACATCATGAATATAGCTAGTTTGCAAACCATCCATATTGCCCAGCGAACCTGCGGTAGAATACATTTCAACTGGCGGTCGAGCCCAAGTCAGCAGATGGCCTACATAGCGGTAGTCAGTGAAAAGGTAACTGTTGGTACTGAAACGACCTATTTTAGCCGACCAGTTTCGATTTATTTGATAACGTAAAAATGCTAGCTCAACGTAATTGTTTAGATTCGTGTCGGTTCGGTCTTGCACGATAATTTGTCCAACCGCATCAAGATTCTCTGAGAATCTAACGTTTGCCTGAAGTCCTAGCACAGAATCTGGCGCAAATGAGAAGTCCTCTCTACCTTTGTTTAACAGTGAACTTCTAAAACTAACGGTATCGCCACCCGAGTGCGTCAAGCCTATTGTAGCGAAACCACTCACTTCAACTTCTTGTGCTGCACTGTTCTGGCTTAAACCTAAATTCACTAAAAAGAAACAAAAGAGAAGGTACAATTGGGTGCTATTTAAATTCATAGACAATTTTCATCCCCGGTTGCACGTCACTCGCTAGTAAATAAGCCAGTGCATGGGTGTCATTTTTTATGATAGAAGCTACTTCAGCGGTTGAATCAACCTTCTGAGGTGGCGTTGCGCGTCCAGAAAAAAGCAGTCTCGACCAATACGCGTTGATTTTTCTTTCGCTTTTACCCACCAGTAACTCGTAAAAAGCTTCGCGATTACCATTTCCTGAACTGAAATCAATGGGTACTACGGACTCGCCATTCGGAAATTTATTGAAGCGCCCCATATAGATATCTGTTAATTCTTTTTTTGACAATGAGCCTGTCGAGCTTTTTGAATTAACAACCACCACCAATGAATCAGCGCTTTGCGAATAAGAAGGTGTGACTAAACCCACATAAAGTGCGAACGCACAATACAGTGTCAGAGTTATTCCTTGCCATCGCGGGGATTTCTGTTGAACGCTTATATTTAGCTCCAGATCAGTCCAATAGGGGATCAATTGACTTAACTAGCATATTTTAAAATACACCATTGACGAGTTGTTTAGGGGATTTTTCAATAGTACATGGAGTGCTTTGCAACAATGGTATCAAATCATACTGAATGTTATCTGGAATTATACTGAAAAATTAATACTGCTTTCTGATTGCATTGATATACCAGCATAAAAACCACTCACCACTGCTGCTGTCTTCTGTGCCTGCTCACTCAATCTAGAACCGGCTTTCAAGACCTGTTGGCCTTCGCCAGTGTCCGTTGAATCACTTCGACTTTTTATGCTTTGAGGGGACTCACCGGCTGACGCGGACGAGATACCCGCGCTTTGCTCCTTGGCTAATTCACTGCGTGCATTTTGCTCTTTTTGAGCTGCATCGCTAGCCACTTTGTAATCTTGTGGTGAAGGCTCTGCAGGTGCTAATGCCGCGGCCTTAACTTGCTGCATTTTACGGATTGTTTCTGTTGGTGTGTTTTCATTTGAAACATCTATTGATACTTCACCACCAACCGCATAACGCTTATTGTCCGGACCTGTTTCATATTCGTATGTTGGAGCTCCTGCATACTGCCCCCCCGTTGCAGCGTGCGCCTGCTCATGCACTCGCACCTCGCGATCGCGGTCTTTCAGTTCTGCAACTTTCTTATCTTCGCTTTGTTGTTGCTGTTGTTCCTGTTTTGACTCCGCGCTTTCTTTGCCCGCACTCTCTTCATTCGCATTATCTTTACTAGCTTCTCCATTAAAGTTTTCGGCTAAGGATTGATTTGCTGTTGGGCGCTCATAAGTAGGGTTCTGCAATAAGTTTGCTTGATTCGCAGTTTGATTATTGCGGTCGCCATCGTTACCAAGGCCTTTTTCGGCGGCACTTTTATCACCCTGCGTTACCGAGGGAATAGCTTCACGCAGAACATTTTCACGACGCACACTATCCGTTCCTACACTGTTGGTAGGATAGCCAAAGCTGTTTGGGATAGGCGTTACAATATTCATTTTTTCTTTTGTTTTCTCGTCTTTTTAATAACTAACTATCAGTAGTTAATGAACTGCATAATCTACGGCTTAGGCAAAGGTGTCTATAATCGTGCCTAAGGTTTCATCCGCAGTTTTAATCACGCGCGCTGAGGCTTCCGCCTGTAAGTTACCCGAAATTAGTTCTACGGCACTCTGATTAATATTTATTGGCTTTTCACGATCCGGATTATTCGCTGATGACAAATCAACAGCTGCCTTCTTGACTTGCTCAGCCCCTTGATTGTAGCCCTGAACGCCAGAATATAAGGCACTTGATAAATTGCCAGTATCAATACCATTTGTCATTTGTTAGAACCTCTTTGCTAAGGGATACAGGTGTCCATTTTCTGCTTCTCTAATTCTTTTATTGCACCGCGATGAACTAAAAAAACATTGCTATACAACTTGCCGTATCCAAGTTATCGGCATGTTCCTGAATTACTTTAGCAATTTTTTAAATTTTATTTTAGCAGCGTAATCATCAAGTTAAAGTATGTACGTCACAAACAAAATCGATAACATGTTTCGAAAACTCAGCCGCGTCAGTTAGAAAAGGGGCATGGGACGCATGTTTAAATATCAAATGTCGGCTTTCTGGTTGCAAATGATGTATCTCATTAATCGCTTTGTAAGGCACGAGGCTGTCCAATCTTCCATAAGTGCGCAGCGTTGGTATTTTTATATCCTTGAGGTTTTGCCTAATATCTGCATTTTGCAGAATTTTTAAGCCACAGGACAGTGCCCTGATATTCGGTGCTGGGTAAATATCAATTGCGCTTGTGATTTCCTTGATCAAGGTTTTCGCATTTGCAACGCCCATCATTTGAATTGCCAAAAATCGTGTCAGCGTCTTATGATGATTTTGTTCTAATTGACTCATAAACATGGATAAAACATCTGGTTTTATGCCATACCAATCGTCAGTCATCTGAAACTTAGGTGTAGAAGCCACGGTCATCAAACCACGCAAATTTGGATGGTGTTTACTCGCTAGATATTGCGCTACCAGACCGCCTAACGACCACCCGACCAAAATCGTGTTTGTTTTAAGCTCTGAACTCATGGCATTTGCGACGCTATGCAAGTCGAAGGGTTCAGGCATGAGATCATGCTTTTCTCCATGCCCCGGCAAACTTATGGTGTAAAAATTAAAGCAAAGTTTGTCGTTTAAAGAACGCTCAGTAAGTTGCGCCTTCAGCGTATCAATTAACTGCGTAAAAGCGCCTGAATTCATGCCCCAACCGTGCATAAATCCAACATTGATTTCTGTACTCTTGATTTCCGTACTTTTGATTTCCATGCTTTTGGCCAGATTGTTAGAAGTGAGAGTCATGTTAGTCTTATATCCATAAGGATGAAATTTTCAGAATGAGATAATAGTTGTTAAGCATGAACCATACGCCAAGCACTGCGCTGAGATTTAGGCTATCACAGCTAACACGATTAACGCAGCGCATTTCATCTATCTTTACCAAGCGAATTACGCCACGAGTAAAAAGCATCTTTGGGCACCAACACTGTTATTTATGCCACCAATACTCTTATGCAATAGTCTGTCGCTACTGCTTTGATAGAATGGCAGAAGAAGGGTTTGGTCAACACCGATCGGCCACGTTGGATTTATTACGCAATCCTGCTGCATTAAAAAACTTAGATACCCCGAATTACGATCATTTGTATGCCATCGACAATTACGTTTGGCCCCTCAACAAGCTAGTCTTAGATATGAAGTTCGGTCAAAAATCAGTTGCGGCTCGCGCACTAACATCTTTATTTGTTCACTTTGTGTATTCACGCCTAGGTACTCAAACAGGTAAAGAAACATTAGAAGTACTCGCCGACGCTTTGCAAGATACGGCCAAGACAACCCATATTCCACAGTTGCTTGTTCCTGTGCCGCTATCAAACAAACGTTATTGGCAAAGGCAATATAATCAAGCTCAGTTGCTCTGTGAATGGTTAAGCAAAGCGACACTTATCCCCAATCAAGCAATTGTGCAACGAGTCAAACATACTAAAGCGCAGTCTAAGCTAGATAAAGAGCAACGTATTGCAAATGTAGACAATGCATTTAGATGTGATTCGGTCATCAGTGTCGAACACATCGCGCTTATAGACGATGTCATTACCACTGGAGTGACTATCAACGCCGTCTGCCAAGCAATTAAAAAGCATAATCCGAAGGTGAGAATTACGATTTGGACGATGGCGATTACGTTACTAAAATAAACCAAGAGAAATAAAAAAGCACTCCAGTTGCAGTATATAACATGCAATGACTAGAGTGCTTGCTTAGGGAGCTAATAGTAAATTGTTGTTAAGCGTCTTAGTTGATAAGCGGCGCCATGTATATACTATTTGCCATAAGCTTGTTTGTGCCATCCCAATAGCCACGGAAATGGATATTATCCACAAAGCCAATTACCGCTCCTTTGCCTACAGGCTTAACGACAATTGCCGACGTTTTACCAATGAGTTTTTGAAGCTCATCAGCGGTATAACCTGCTACCAGAGGCTTCTCTTGGTAAGTGGCAACTTCATTGAAAGGGTTATCAGACGCCTTCATTACCATATTAGATGTTTTAAATAGCGGCAACTTACTGTCTTCAAAACCAAACATTAGAGGATGGCTTAGATCAACGTCAGCTCGATAAACCGAGCCTGCAATTAATTTCTTGGCCTCTAGAGCGTCTTTGTCACCAAAACCTAAACCATCTGTGCTGAACGCTTCGTCTACTTTACTACTCGCGATAACCTCATTATCAATCCACTTCTTCTGACTAAACCAGCGAACTGCGGATTTCTGACCAATTAGCACTCCACCCTTTTTCACCCACTCTTTCATGGCTTCAGCAGTTTCGTCATTAACCGAGGTGTAAGTGCCTGAAGCAAAAACAATGTGCGTGTATTGCGAAATATCTCTGCCATTTAAATCAGATAAGTCCAACAGGGTTGCGGGCAAACCTAAGCGGGTATCCAAATAGTGCCAAATTTCGCCAACTTCATACTGCGACGTTCCTTTGCCGCCAATCAATAATAATTTTGGCAAAGCAACAGGCGCAAATTGTCTACTGCCTAAATCGATTCCTTTCGACGTGAGACCAGAAGCGACATTGTATACATCAATGTTGAGTTCTTTCGCTTTCGCAGACAAGATATCCACTAAATTGCTTGGCTGTTCCAGTGCCATAGGAACAACGATTGCACCTTTGGAAAAGTCTCTAGATAAGGTTGAACCAGCAGCCGCAACTTGGGCGGTAAAATCAGCACCCGCAACTCGCACTTGTACTTTATGTGTCAACAAATACTGGAGTAGAGCTGGAGAGTCATAATCGTGCCATTCGAAGGCGAATGCGTACATATTTGCATCAAGCGTTGTTTGTGCAACCTTTCTTGCAGCTGATTTTTCAGTTGATAGTTTACGCATATCTGACTTGCTCAAGCTCGAATAATTTAAATTAAACGCCAAAGGCAAGTTCCAATTCGAAACGTCATAAAAAGTATTGTCGGTAAAACGCTGACGTTCAGAAAATAAAGAACGAATGAGGCGGTATTGTGTTTGGTCGACAGGCACAACTAATGCATTATTCGCCGCTAACTCCAAGCCATCCACATCTGCGTTTTTTGTCACAATAGAGAAGACAATTTGGTGCGATGTCAAAATTTCCTGTACGCGTTCAAATCTGCTTTGGTCTAAATTCCCTTGGATCACAAAGGCGCTGATCTTGTCATCGTTGATCAGCTTTTGTGTGTCAGAATAAAACTGCTTTTGATACGCCAAAATTGCACTTTTATTAGCTAATGACCCGGCGAACGTAGACAGCGACGTTGTCACTTGATTTTGAATCGTGTCAGGGAAGCTTAATAAACCATTAACAGAATCTTGCAAATGCCCGCGGCTGCTTGCCTGCTCAAATAGGATACCAATGCTGCCGTGCGCGTCTGGGTAAGTTGAACCTTTTCCGTAGTAAAAATCATCAAAACTTTCTTGCGTAAAATACAGCTGCTTTTGGCCATCTAATGCTTGTGCATGAAAGTCACCTAAAGCGGCCGTTAAGGTCACGTTAGTGTCTGGTGTCCATGGGTTTTTACGAGAAGAAATGCCCGGTTGGAAAAAGTAAGTGCTGTCCGTCCCCATTTCATGAAAGTCTGTTAATACATGAGGGCGCCACTGATGAAACTCAGCAATACGAGCACGACTTTCTGGGTGAGTGAGTAATAACCAATCACGATTCAAGTCAAACCAATAGTGGTTAGTTCTACCTGAAGGCCAATGCTCTCTGTGCTCTCTATGCAATTTGTCACTGACTAAGGTTTTGCCTTTGTGTGAATTTGCCCATTGTGCAAAGCGCGAAAGACCGTCTGGATTCAATGAAGGGTCAAGTAAAATAATGTTTTCACTTAACAGCTTCTGCACTTCTGGACCGTTGGATGCGGCTAAATAATACGCCACTAGCATGGACGCATTTGCGCCTGATGGTTCGTTACCATGCACGCTATAACCCATGTTTATAATTAGCGGGGCGTCGGCAGGAGCAGATTTTCCAGAGTCTATTCTTGCAATGTGATCTGCTTTTAGTTGCTCAATGTTTGCATGATTCGCAGGGCTAGTAATCGTTAGATGTAATAGAGGACGATGCTCATGAGTACGACCAATTTCCTTTATCGTGACTCTGTCTGATGCTTCAGCTAACGCATACATGTAGTTGACCAATTGATCATGACGCACATGCCACGTGCCGACCGGATAACCGAGCACTTCAGCAGGAAGCGGTATAGCACTATCGTAATTTTGGTCCTTGGGAAGGTAATCGATGTCGCTATTCTTTTGGCTGCTAACAATCTCATTCGCGCCGTCGCTCGCTGCATATGAATGCATCGGAAGCGAAATACAAAACATGATGAGCATGCTGGCCATCAGACGGCGACTTTTAAAGTATTGCAGATTAAACATATTTATCCCTTTAGTACTGCTCGTTGTCATACTTATAAACTGCAGTGACAATCAAATAAGCATAGAATTTGTAAAGTATTTTCATAAAGTATCAATTTGCCAGGCTATATCCTAATACGTAAGAGGCCTCTATTCCTAATCTATAAACCAATTTATTATAAAATAGTTGTAAAAACACGAATACCCGACTGTTTTACTCAGGTAATTTTGCTATTATAGCGGTCATAACTTAATTCCACTTGGGGAGGTCACTATGATCCAGATATCCGAATCAGCACAAACACACTTCGGTAAGCTTTTATCGCAGCAAGGAGAAGGCACGAATATCCGCGTATTTGTCGTAAATCCGGGCACCTCAACGGCTGAGTGCGGCGTTTCATATTGCCCACCAGAGGCCGTAGAAAGCACAGACGTCACACTTCCGTTTAATGGCTTTAACGCCGTTGTCGATCAAGAAAGTGCGCCTTATTTAGAAGAAGCAGAAATTGATTTTGTTACCGACCAAATGGGTTCTCAGCTGACGCTCAAGGCGCCCAATGCCAAAGCGAAAAAGCTGAGTGATGATGCAAACTTGGTTGAACGTATCAATTATATGATTGAAACTGATGTTAATCCTGGGCTTGCAAGTCATGGCGGTAAAGTTGCTTTAGTTGAAGTGACTGAAAATGGCACTGCAGTGCTGCAGTTTGGTGGCGGTTGTAACGGCTGCTCTATGGTAGACGTTACTTTAAAAGACGGCATTGAAAAACAAATGTTAGCGCAGTTTGCAGGCGAGATAACAGCGGTAAAAGACGCGACTGAGCATGAAGCCGGCGAGCATTCTTACTACTAAACATATTAGATATTAGTAGCCATACGCAATAAACTTCATTAACCTGATAAGGTCAGTGGAGTTTATTGCTAGTGCTAAAATCGAGGTGTGCGCCAAATGAAAAGCTGGATAAATAACATAACTAAAGAGCCTTTGCGGCACTGGCAGCGGTTCTTGAAAGGCTTTGCCATTTTTATGGTCGGCGTTGCGTTGTGGTATTCAGAACTCGCATTGATTCACTACGGAATTTCTGACAAAGCCGTTGATATTTACAGTGACCCATCAAAGATTATAGCGCTAGTGTTTTTAACATGCGGAACAATCATCTCGATTATCGGCTATGTGCAAATACTTGTTTGCCGTTTATTACCAAGCAAAGTTAAGCTCAACAACGGCCAGTAAAGTTAAGACTCGCAAAAAACAATTGAATGAGACGTTTGTCAATTGCGACCTGAGCATCAAGTAATCAAAACAAACTCAGCGAATATTAAGCCGCAATTGAATTGAACCTTTGTTTATTGCTTACGTTTTCTCAACACGATAGTCGAACCCAACACCAGCAAAGTTAACCACATCACGCTCCCTCCGCCATAGCCTTCACGTCGCTCAACTGTAGCAACTTTTTCTTCTTTCACGCGAGCTTTAAAATTAGCGAGTTCAATATCAAGATTTTTACTCATATCGGCTACAGCTAAGGCGTAACTTTCCATCGACTTTTCAGCCAAAACGGCATCAATCTTAATTGCCGTAGAACTTTCTGATAATTTATTGATACCAGGAGCTCTAAACAACATTTTTTTGCTCTTTACATCAAAAACAGCTGTGTCGACAAAGGTTTGCACCGAATTGTCATTCGCGGGTATGAGGTACATGCCCACAATTGTCCAATACAACAATGCACCTTTTTTCTCTAGTGACTGAGTCACTTGGTCATATGAGACCAAGGCCATTACGTCCACATCATACAGCCGAGAAACTTGCTCCAAAGTAGTAAAACCTTCACCACCTTTCAAATAATCACTGGGGATTATTTCAATTTTGTCTATGTAATCGTATTGTAAAAATGATTGCTTTACTTTTTCGAGCAGTTCAACTTGGCTACTTCTGTTAATGCCATTTTGATTCCAGTTTTTGGATGGGACAAAAGCGAGCCCCACTTTGACTGGCAAGGTGAGTACTGGAATTTCTGCTGAGAGCTCCTTTCGGCTGCTTTCTTCTGGATATAAGAAGTCGATAAGACTGCTAGATACTGTATTTTTATTACCATTAAGACTAAGTAATGAACTACATGCGCTCAATACAAGCAGGCTAACAAATACGATCATTAATTTAAATTTCATTGCGTATCCTTACTAAAGTTATCGATTAACCTGACAGGGTTTTCAGTGGTGTAAACCGGCGTTGCAAAGCCTATTAGTGTTTAAGACAGTAATACAAAACACTAACTGAAATGAACTTAAAATCTAGTCAAAAAATACTCCGCTGATACTAGATTAAGCAATAAGACTAATCAATCGCGCAAATAGTTCATTGAAGGCAACGCACGAAGCGCCCGCTTAAATCATTGGAGATTGTTACTTCGCACCGTCATTAAATATATGAACGCCAAATATGCGCTGCTGCGGTTTGTTCATCAAGAATAAGTACCATGCGCCCAGAATTCCACCTCTGAATGCAAGAAAGCTGAGAAGGGCAATCCACAAGCCAACATTACCTAAATCTGAAATAAACCACCAGATCAAGAAAAAGCCAAATGCTGCACTGAGAATCATTGAATCACGCATTGCTTTGCCTTTGCTTAAACCAACAAATACGCCATCAAACAAGAAACACCAGTGCGCAATTAGAGGCATAAGGACCATGAGACCAAGATAGCTCGAGGCTTCTTTTTGTAAAGCAACTTGATCTGTCAGTAGCTGGATAATCTGCGCGCCAAATTGCCAGAACACAAAGGTGTATATCACCGCAAATAGGCTAGACCACCACAAGCCAACTTTGACGTGATACGCCAGCGCGGTTTCATTTTTTTTACCCTTCTCCTCGCCAACCAAAGCCTCAACTGCGTTTGCCACACCGTCCAAACCTA
This sequence comes from Glaciecola nitratireducens FR1064, assembly GCF_000226565.1. Classification (NCBI taxonomy): domain Bacteria; kingdom Pseudomonadati; phylum Pseudomonadota; class Gammaproteobacteria; order Alteromonadales; family Alteromonadaceae; genus Brumicola; species Brumicola nitratireducens. Next base: position 3,981,277 of record NC_016041.1, read on the forward strand.
AGGCGATCAATGCAAAAAATTGCATTAATATCGCGTTAGTCGCGGCAACTTGCGCCCCCATACTTGCGCCTTTAAAAGTGATAAAAGCCAGCGTGAGTTGCAGCGCTAAATTACGAAATAAAATATCAGAATTGAGTGTTAACAACGGTTTTAGCGAGAGCCAGTTTAGCCACGCACTTTGAAATAGCGTTATGTTTATTAGGCTTTTTGTTGCCAACAGCGAAAAGCCAAGAAGTGCGAACTCCGCCACAACAGTCGCCGCAGCAACTCCCTTCACTCCCCATCCAAGAACAAATACAAACAACAGGCTAAATACGATATTAATAAGGTTCACGGCAACTTGAAGAATAAGCACGGTCTTTGTTTTTTGTTGGCCTATTAACCACCCCACTAAAGCCATATTGGCAAGTGCTGCAGGAGCACCCCATATTCTTACACCAAAATAAGCCTGCGTGCTTTCGGCTAGCAGCTCTGAGGATTGTGCAAAATACAGTCCAGCGTTCAGGATCGGAGATTGCAGAGCGATGAAACAGATGCCAAGCACGAGTCCAAAAGAAACACCTTGAACTAATACCTTCGTTCGGCGTTTTTGCTCGTCAATTTCCACGTTGCCCCGACCCGCTTGGGCGCTTAAACCCGTAATCGACATTTTGAGAAAACCACAAATCCAGTAAAGCTGAGTTAGAATTAAGGTACCAATGGATGCGCCAGCCAAATAGTGAGTCGCATCCATGTGACCTAAAATTGCAGTATCCACCAAGCCTAACAAAGGCGTGGTAATATTAGCTAAGATTAACGGGAACGCTAAAAATAAGAGGTGCCAAACTTGCGGCTTGCTTCCGCCAGATTGGATTTGTTGCGCCATGTTACTAATTACCTTTTAGCTTCGCTGAACTGCTGATAGCATAGAAGAGTAACGCCATTATCTTACGCGAGCAATGTTTAACCGGAGCGAGCAACAATGAACACTTTTTTGAACAAATACCAAACTTTAGCATCGACATTAGCGTGCCTGCTAATAATTGGCTTATCATTTTCAACACACGCTTTTCAAATCGAAGCGAGTGAAGCGCTTAATCAAGAGACTGCTGAGTCGGCTAAAGTGAAGGCAACGCCTGGTAGCAAGCATAGCTTTGTTATTCTGCAGTATCATCATGTCAGCAGCGACACACCAAGAAGCACTTCAATTTCACCAGAAGAACTTGAGCAACATATGGCATATTTGGCCGAATACCATCAAGTTGTTTCATTACAAACGGCATTGAGTAGCATTAAAAATAAAACGCCACTTCCTGAGCGCGCGGTGGTGATTACATTTGACGATGGTTACAAAAACATTCTAGAAAACGGACATCCTATTCTTAAAAAATACGGTTTTGAATACACTATTTTTATCAATCCATCTCAAATTGACATACTAAATTCGCAGCTATCTTGGGATGACGTGAAAAAAATGAGTAAAGAGGGCGTTACCTTCGCCAACCATACCCTCGATCACCTGCACTTACTCGACAGATATCCAAATGAAGATAAGGCCAATTGGATAACTCGAATTAAGAGAAACATCACCATGGCAGAAGAAGCCTTAAGTGAACAGCTGGGATACTCTAAGAAATGGATAGCATACCCATTTGGTGAGTTTGACCTAGACGTAAAGGCGATGCTTAAAGAAATGGGCTACGTAGGTTTTGGGCAGCACTCAGGAGCCGTTGGCCAATTTAGCGATATGCAGTCGCTTCCGCGTTTCCCAGCGGCTGGGCGCTTCGCTAATCTCGACACCTTGTTGACTAAAATCAACAGCTTGGCTATGCCCGTTGTTGAAGTAAGACCCGAACGTTACGCGATGAATATAGAGGAAGTACTCGGTAAAATCGAATTCGACGTATTGCAGGATGATATTAGCCTCAACCGCATTGCCTGTTACTTTGCCAGTGACTCCCTGCCCATCACAAAAACCGATAATGGTTTTAGCATCAATATTAAAAAGCCGTTTTATCCCGGCAGAACGAGAGTAAACTGCACCGCACCTAGCATAAAAGAGAGTGATCGCTTCTATTGGTATTCGATTCCATTTTTTACGCAAAAAGAAGACGGTACCTACTTAGATTAAACGCATTACAGGGCGTCTGAATAACTCTAATGCGCAGTATGTGAGACTTGACGCCCCATTTCGCTGTTAGACGCGCAAAGCCATCCTGATAAAAGTTTGCTGCGTTGGCTCAAATTTGTTGTGTTTTAATTCGGTAAATCCGGCTTTTAAGTAACACTTTATTGCACCAACGTTAGTTGCTTCCACATCTAGCACAATCTCTCGCTTCGCGCTTTCTTTGGTATATTCAACGGTATGAGCAATTAAGGCGCTCGCAATTCCCTTGTGTTTGCTACCGCTAAAAACAGAGACATGACCAAGACAAACTTGGTGGCTTTGTGGCGCAACAAAACAGGCATCGACGCTTTCTTTATAAGCCAAGAGATGAATGATTTGTTCAGGGCTCAAAAATTCACGCAGCGAAGAAATCGTTCCCAACTGAAACTCGGCAGGCATGACAGAAAGCCAATTGGCGCATATTCCCTCTACTGCATTTGCATGCTCAAGCGCAACCCAATGATAATTCGCACTAAACTGACCATGAGCTTCGCTGCAAGCCTGTTGCAAATAATCTTGGGTTTGCGTAACGCCTCCAAACAAAAAACTAAGCAGCGTGGGTTCAGATGCGTATATGAGTTGAGCGATAGCAGCAGACTGCGATAGGTCACCACGCTGAATATCCAACTACACTTTTCCTTTTAGCCTTGCTTCAACAATATAGGAACATCTACCTTCAATTCGTCCATATCACTAATAGAAAGCTTGCCCAACTCTTGCTTTGGCTTAAATCGGCCAACCACATTACCGTCGGGATTGATCACAACGATTGAAGCGCTGTGGTCAACAAGATAATTTGGGTTGCTCATATCATCGCTCATGGCGTACATCATACCCATACTGCGAACCAGCGGGAACAACTGGTCATGAGGGCCGGTGCTTGCAATAAAATCTTCATTAAAGTATTGAATGTATTCATTCAAACGTTCGGTTGTGTCTCTTCTCGGATCGACTGATAAAAACCAAACTTGCAAGGGTGTTGATGAAGCCTGTTGTGCAAGCTCAGGGTAAATTTTGTTTATTTCAGCAAGTGTAACTGGGCAAATATCGGGACAAAACGTATAGCCGACGAACGCCAATGTCCATTTTCCCTTGAGATCGGCGTTAGTCATTGTTTGCTTGTTGTGGTTTGTAAGTACGAAGTCGTTCAGTGCGCGCGCCTGCGGATACCAACTCATGAATTCAGTCTGTTCGCTGAGTGGTTTTTTACTAATATCGGGAGGCGCTATGGTGATTGCCAAGTAAATTCCGAGGATCAGAGAAACAACGGCAACAACACCCACCCACTTATTTTGATTCATATCGATAAATTCTCATTTGAGGAAAAGAAAAGGCCTATTTGCATAGACCTTAAATTCGCAGGATAGTTTACAAAGGAATGTAATGATCGGCCAGCAGTACAACGAATAAAATCATGAGATGGTATATCGAGTACTTAAATGTATCCATTGCAGTAGTAGACGTTGGATTGTATTTAAGCTTGATAGCGTAATACATAAAACCAGCGTTCAATACGGTAGATCCAAAGAGATAAATCAATCCGCTCATATCAACCAAGTAAGGCAATGCACACACTAAGCATAGTAGAACGGTATACAACAACACGCAGGTTTTGGTGAAATCAACGCCATGAGTCACCGGCAACATTGGAATTTCAGCTTTAGCGTAATCTTTTTCGCGGTGAATGGCTAAAGCCCAAAAATGCGGAGGTGTCCAAGTAAATACAATCAGCACCAACAATAGTGCATAGGCATGAATATCGCCAGTTACCGCAGTCCAACCTAACAAGGGAGGTGCCGCACCAGCTAAACCACCAATCACGATATTTTGTGGTGTCGCGCGTTTAAGGTAGGAAGTATAAATGACGGCATATCCGACAAGGCTAGCTAAAGTTAACCAGGCCGTAAGCATGTTGACAAAGAGTGCTAAGAAAACAAAACCAATCGCACCAATAACGAAGGCGAAAATAAGCGCGCGTTTTGGCGACACTTTACCTGTGGCAACAGGGCGGTTAAACGTGCGAGCCATTAAGCTGTCAATTTTATAGTCAACAACATGATTGATGACGGCAGCAGAAGAAGACAGTAAACCAATGCCTAACATGCCAAAAACCAGCACTTGCGGATCAATCCACGTTTCTGTGGCAAGGCACATGCCAACCAGCGCTGTCAGCAATAACAGCATGACCACACGTGGCTTGGTCATTTCATAATAGTCTCGCCATGTAGCTTGACTGCGAATGGACTTTGAAGCAATAGCTTGTTGGCTCATGCGCTTCTCCTTAAAAAATTGAATACAGTAGACTCATTCACGTTAGTATTTCCGATACATTGTGTAGGTGATAAGAACCATGACGAGTAATAAACAAGCGGCAACCGCGTTATGCAACACAGCCACTGTCAAAGGTAAGCTATAAACAACGTTGCTTACGCCCAACAATACTTGAGCGCCAAGCACAAGCGTCATTGTTGTCGCTAATCTTTTCATTAAGCCTGAAGATGAACGTTTATAGAGCGTAATAGCAAACCAGCATAAATAAATAAAGGTCACAATTGCACCAATTCTATGCATTATGTGCATAGTGGCGCGCTCTTGATAATCATGCACACCAAATTCATAATTTTCAGCAACGGGGACGCTAAACGCGCCAGCAATATCTAAATTACTAAACCAATCACCTTCGCAAATAGGCAGTTCAGTACATGCAAGCGATGCATAATTTGCGCTTGTCCAGCCGCCCAAGGCTATCTGCCACACAACGATTGCAATACCAAGCGCGCCAAATTTCGCATAGTGTCTGATTTGTGAATCGCCACCGGGTATACGGTAAGGGGTTAGTCGCAAATAAAGTAAAAACAAACACGATAGCACGGTGAAGCCGCCCAATAAGTGCCCCATAACCACAACGGGAAGCAAATTAAGCGTCACGGTCCACATGCCCAAAGCGCCTTGGAAACAGACTAAAACCAATAGTAAAAATGGGAGTTTTACCGGACCATGCGAACCACGCATCTTTTTAACTAATGACGTAAAAAATATAACGAGAATGAAAAACCCTAGGCCGGCTGCGAAGTAGCGGTGGATCATTTCGTTCCACGCTTTTTCAGCCTCGACAGGTCGCTCAGGAAAAGCTTGATTTGCTAGCTCAACGTGTTGTTCAGACTGAGGAACTAACAATGTGCCATAGCAACCGGGCCAATCTGGACAACCAAGTCCTGCGTCCGTTAAGCGAGTGTATGCGCCAAGGACAATAACCAATAGTGCTAAAAAAATACTCGCAAGCACCAACTTCTTCATTATTTGTGTATCCTGTTCTAACCGATTCGAGACAATTTCAATAACTTGCGAAGGTCCGCCAAAATGTCTCGACTGTCCATTATTGCTTGTTCACGATCAAGCGTGCTATTAAATTTGAGTATCACATTACCCAAAGTATCTACGATAAAAATACCATTATTGCCGGTTTCTTTAAACAAATTATTAACATTATTTGCATCTGATTTTAACAACTTGCCAAAATCATTCTCTTCTAAGTTTTTAACCGCCTTCAAGTCACTATTTTCGGTCACAATAAAAACCGCATCGACTCTATCCATTTCGCGACCAACGGCGGTGCGCACCTGACTAATACTGAATATCGCATTTTCACAAGCGAGATCGCAGTCGTTAGGAATAACGTAGGTTAGGCGCCAATGCGGTTCCTCACCTTCTACTAAGAACAAGTCTCCAGCTTCAATAATTGGATTTAACAATTGTCCTTTGTTGGTTGAGCCTTTATTGAACCACTCATTGTCTAGTGCGAGCTTGGCAAGTATAACGGGAAGGGTAAAAACAAGGATAAGTGCCAACGCGGTCAGTTTTTTAGATTTTTGCTGCATGTTAATTCTCTTTATTATTTTTAGTTTGAAATAGCTTCATCAAGCTGAGGAGATAAATAGTCAACGCGGCAATACCTAGGCCGAACCACTGCACAGCATAACCCAAGTGTTTTTCTGGGCTCATTACCACGGGCTGCCAGTTGCGTATGAATTCAGAACTTTCATCAGGTGTTAGATTGACAATAAAAGGGTAAAGTTTGCCCTGACTAAGCAGTCCGGCTGCACGCAGATGCTGTTTCATTTGTGCCATGTCCGTTTGTTGCAATAACGCTGGGAATTGACCAAATGCCGTATTGGTTTCAGACACCATTGCATTGATAGACGGGTAGCTCACCACACCAGTAAATTGTGCAGAACGCTCTGTAAGTTCAGATCTCAGATTATCCGATATCAAAGGTAATTGGCCGCGAATGCCATTACCCCGAAGCCAACCCAAATTGGCGAGTACGATATCCTTATCCAAAGTCGCTACTGGGACCACGACTTGATAACCCGTTCTACCTGACACTATTTTATTGTCGATAAAAAATAAGTTTTCCAGTTGCGCAGTGCCTACAAAGCTCACCGGAAAGTCCTGAATATCTAAATTTTTGCTATCCGAGGTATTATTGTTAGTATCGTTGTTGCTGTTAATATTCACGCCACGCTCAAACACCAGTTCTTCAAGCTTATATGGCCTGTTGGACTGCCGCTCCTCAATTTGCATTAAGCGAATATCTTTCTGGGCTTTTCGTTCTAACTGCCATATACCCAAACCAAACATGATGACAACGCACAATAAAGTGACTATGGTAGGCAGTAGAGGGAGTTTTCGAATCCACATATTTGTATAATGACCTTTCCAAATCCTTTTAAACTCTATTACAGAGTTAACTAATACATCAGGAGCGTGCAAGTGTTATTCGTAAAATTAGTTATTGGCGGACTACTCATATTCATGGTTTTTAGTCTCTTTCAAGCCATGATGGTCATGCTGAAAAATGACCAAAACCAAAATATGAGTAAGTATATCGGTAGACGAGTTCTTGCATCGGCTGTGATTATAGGAATCATCCTTATTGCAGTTGCAACGGGTATCATTCAGCCCAACCCAACGCCCCACTAGTTTATTTGCTTACTTTCAATAAATAATAATTCTTAGAGCTCAAATGTAAAAGCCACCTCTTTTGAGATGGCTTTTTTCGTCTCTACAATATGTATACGAAGAAGAATAGCATAACCCAAACCACGTCAACAAAGTGCCAGTACCAGCTACCGGCTTGAAATGCAAAATGTTCTTTTGGTGTAAAGTGCCCTTTCAAACATCGACCCAATAGTACAATGAGAATGATAGTACCTAAAGTAACGTGCATTCCATGGAAGCCCGTTAGTAAAAAGAAGGTATTTCCATAAACACCCGAATCCAAAGTGAGTCCAAGATCACGATACGCGTGAACGTATTCTTGTACTTGCAAGACTAAAAATATTGCACCGAGCAAAATAGTAAGGCTTAACAAGCTTATAAGTTGAGTACGTTTCACTTTTTCTAAACCTACATGCGCATAATGCAGGGTAACAGATGAGGCTAATAACAATGCAGTGTTAATTAGCGGCAAGCCAGTCCAAGGCATCGCTTGAGTCGATGGTTCACCCGTTGAAATAGCGTCTGCAGGTGTAGTCAATAGGGGCCAGGTAGCTTGAAAACCATTCCACAACACTTCATTTGTACTAGCGTTATTAGAAGCACCACCTAACCAAGGAATACTAATCGTTCTTGCGTAAAATAGCGCACCAAAGAATGCCATAAAAAACATCACTTCAGAAAATATAAACCACGCCATCCCCTGTCGGTAAGAGCGGCCTAGTTGAGCACTGTAAAGTCCACTCATAGATTCATCAATTTGATTTTTAAACCAGCCTGTAATCATAATGAGAAGGAGGGCAATGCCCGCCATTAGGATATAAAAGCCATAGCCAGTTTTATCGCGAGTGCTTTCGATCACAAAGTTACCTGCACCAACAGCAATTAAAAACAGAGCAACCGCACCAACAATGGGCCAGATACTTTGTTCAGGGACATAATATTTTTCGTATTGTTCTTGGGCCATTTTATTCTCCATTAGCTGTTGTTCATGGCAACGTCAACAGCGGGTTGTACTTTTGCAGATATGTCATAAAGCGTGTACTGCAATGTAAAAACGGTGATATCTTTTGGAAGCTGTGGGTCAACGTAAAACTTCATTGGCATTAAGGCTTCTTCACCCGCTTTTAGCGGCTGATGCTTGAAACAGAAGCATTCTGTCTTATTCACAAACAATGCCGCCGTGCCAGGAGACACCGACGGTATAGCTTGAGCAATGATGTCCCGATCTGTTGGATTTCGAACATAAAAAGCGACTTCACTCATTTCGCCTGGATGCACCGCAACTTCTGCTGTTTGGGCTCTAAACTCCCAAGGCATTCCAGAGTGCGTGCGCGTTATAAACTCAACTTTAATGGTTCGAGATTCGTCTATTATCACTGATTCGTAAACAGCTGCCTCATTTGATGTTTTGCCATTTATGCCCGTAAGGTCACAAAAAACATCATATAAAGGCACTAGGGCAAAGCTGAATCCCAACATACCAATGACTACAAATACCAGTGTTCTCACGGTTTTTGCATTTTCCGCAGCAGTCTCCGCGCGGGTTTTTGGTATTTGAGTTTCCGACGCTCGCCCACTCTCTAGCGAAGCGTCAGCTTTTTCAGTTTTGTCCTTAGAACCAGGTAGTTCAGACATACCTACACTATCCTCTTTTTATCTTATAACCGGTGGTGTTTCAAAAGTGTGATACGGCGCTGGTGATGGAATTTCCCACTCCAAGCCTTCAGCACCTTCCCAAACTTGGTCAGACACTGGTTCACCTATTTTTCTGCACGCTTTGATAATAAGCACCAAGAAAATCAATTGAGACAGACCGAAGGCAAAACCGCCGATGCTTATCCATTTGTTAAAGTCTGCAAACTGAAGTGCGTAGTCAGGAATACGACGAGGCATGCCAGCTAGTCCAACAAAATGCATAGGGAAAAATAGAACGTTTACTGAAATCAATGAACACCAGAAATGCCATTTAGCTAATGTGATATCAAACATTTTACCGGTCCATTTTGGCAACCAGTAATAAACAGCGGCCATAATGGAGAACACGGCACCAGTAACGAGTACATAGTGGAAGTGAGCAACCACGAAGTAAGTATCATGGTATTGGAAATCCACTGGTGTGATTGCCAGCATCAGGCCTGATAAACCACCAATAGTAAATAACACGATAAAGGCGATAGCGAACATCATCGGCACTTCAAAGGTTAAAGAACCGCGCCACATTGTGGCTACCCAGTTAAACACTTTCACACCTGTCGGTACGGAAATTAACATGGTCGCAAACATAAAGAACATCTCAGCGGCCACCGGCATGCCGGTTGTAAACATGTGGTGCGCCCAAACAATGAACGACAACAAAGCAATAGATGCCGTTGCATAAACCATAGACGCATAGCCAAATAGCTTTTTACGCGAGAAGGTAGGAACAATAGCCGAGATAATGCCGAAAGCAGGCAAAATCATTATGTAAACTTCAGGGTGCCCGAAGAACCAAAATATATGCTGGAACATAACGGGGTCACCACCACCTGCGGCATCAAAGAAACTGGTGCCGAAAAACTTATCAGTCAGAACCATCGTTACCGCGCCTGCTAGCACAGGCATAACCGCTATAAGCAGGAAGGCCGTAATCAACCAAGTCCATACAAACAAAGGCATTTTCATATAGGTCATACCTGGTGCACGCATATTTAATATGGTCACAACCACGTTAATTGCGCCCATGATAGATGAAATACCCATGATGTGGACGGAAAACACGAACAAAGCGGTGCTGTCGCCACTGTACTGTGTTGATAGAGGGGCGTAGAACGTCCAACCAAATGCAGGACCGCCGCCATCCATAAATAGAGACGAAAGCAAAATAAGGAAGGCAAATGGTAGGATCCAAAAACTCCAGTTATTCATTCGCGGTAGTGCCATATCAGGCGCGCCAATCATCATTGGAACGAGCCAGTTTGCCAAACCAGTAAAGGCGGGCATAACAGCACCAAATACCATAATAAGACCGTGTACTGTGGTCATTTGGTTAAAGAAATGTGGTTCTACGATTTGCAGACCTGGTTGAAACAGCTCCGCGCGAATGACCATTGCCATTGCGCCGCCTATTAAGAACATGATGAACGCGAACCAAAGATAAAGCGTGCCGATATCTTTATGGTTCGTGGTGAACAACCATCTTAAAATGCCTTTGGGTATGTGATGTTCGTGATGGGCATCGTGGCCATCATGCGAATCATGTGCTTCGTTTACGGTTTCTGTATTCATGTTGATGACCTTCTATTTACCGTTAATTATTGCGTTAACATCTTTAGCTTGCACCATGTCGCCCGTGTTATTACCCCAAGCATTTCGCTCATAAGTAACGACTGCGGCTATTTCAGACATAGATAACTGCTTACCAAACGCCGGCATGTTATTTTTACCGTTGATGATCATACTAATATGTAACGGAATATTTTGTTTTTCTAAGGCAACTTTACTGCCTTTCAACGCTGGGAACATAGGTGGCAAGCCACCACCGTTAGCTTGATGGCAAGCGATACAGGCAGTGTCATATATTTTCTTACCTTGCGTCATTAACTCTTCCATACTCATGTTCATGGAAAGCAGACGCTGCTCCTCTTCTTTCGCTCTCATCGCGGTTGATTCTTCTGCCTTCAGCCATGCTTCATATTCAGCGGGGTCTTTAGCAATAACAACGACAGGCATAAAGCCGTGGTCTTGTCCGCATAATTCTGCGCATTGGCCGCGGTAGATACCAGGCTCATTAACATTGGTCCATGCTTCATTGATGAAACCAGGGTTGGCGTCTTTTTTGATCGCGAAATCTGGAACCCACCAAGAATGGATAACGTCATCAGAAGTTATCAAGAAACGAACTTTCTTACCCGTTGGAATGACGAGAGGTCTATCTACTTCTAACAGATAGTTTTCGCCCTTGGTGAATTTGTTGTTTATTTGCTCTCTTTGAGTGGCAAGTAAGGAAAAGAATTCGACATCTGGATTGTCTTTGTATTTGTAGTGCCATTTCCACTGCGAGCCCGTCACTATTATAGTAACGTCAGCCTCACTAGTATCTTCCATAGCGATGAGAGTTGTGGCCGCTGGCCACGCCATCGCAATAAGAATGACAAAAGGAATAACCGTCCACAGTACTTCTACTTTCACGTTTTCATGAAAATTAGCTGGCTTAGCTCCGGTAGATTTACGGTGCATTACCATCGAATAAAACATCACACCAAATACGACGGCACCGATAACAACACATATCCAAAACATCAGCATGTGTAAGTCATACACTTCTAAGCTGATATCGCTTACACCTTGACGTAGGTTTAGGTCAGACCGTTCTGCAGCCGTTGAGGCTATTGCTGAATTACTAAACGCTAGTAACGCGCCAATAAGCAATGAAGTTACTCGATTCACTCTGATACTCCTTTCCAATCTTCTTCTTCAGGTTGTGAATTTTTACGCTCTGATGTGAAGATTCTGTTTAATTTGTTATTTTGATGTAAATCAATGCCTAATGATTAAACAAAGTACCTGCATAGTCTAGTGTTTTCTTGAAAATAGATTGAATATCTTGGTAATGATTAAAATTTGTACTGCGCTTTTTATGATCTTTTAGAAGCTCATATACGTTGGCGGCTACATTAGTCACATTGAAACAGTGCATTTTTGACGGGATTAGACAGCGGTAGTCGATATAACACTTCAGAACTTCAACATTAAATGAAATTGAGGTTTGCACTTTGAAACTGCTGTTTGAGGGGAAATACGACATAAAAAAGCCGCTCATGAAGCGGCTATTTTAAGTTTTTAATAAGCTACAAATAACTCTATCTGACGCTACATCCAATCTGAATTACGAATGACGCCAACGGCAATACCTTCAATGTTAAAAGGCTGTGAGGCTAAATCGACTTTAATAGGCGCGAACGCGTCGTTTTCTGCATGTAGTAAAACTTGGCTACCTCGTTTTTCAAAACGCTTCACCGTAACGTCTTCATCAACTCGAGCGACGACAACTTGGCCGTTATGAACATCAGTCGTGCGATGCACCGCCAAAATATCACCGTCCATAATCCCGATATCCTTCATACTCATGCCGTGAACTCTAAGCAAAAAATCAGCGTTTGGTTTGAATAGGTCGGGATCGATTTTATAATGACATTCTACATGCTCTGTTGCCAAAATCGGCTCACCTGCAGCTACTCGGCCGATCAGTGGTAAACCTTCGTCAGCCTCGTCATCTAATGCGCAATTCAGTTTAATACCACGCGATGTGCCAGGAATGATATCGATCACCCCTTTCTTTGCGAGGGCTTTCAAATGCTCCTCAGCGGCATTCGCCGACTTGAAACCTAAGTGACGCGCAATTTCAGCACGAGTGGGCGGCATGCCCGTATCAATCATTGTACTTTTAATAAGGTCGAGTACTTCTTGTTGCCTGGGAGTTAGTGGACGCATAAACAGCCTGTTTTTCTATACAGTTAGATGTAAGTATATACAGGAAAAGGCAAATGGCAACGATCAAATTGTGGGATCCGGTTTATTTTGCAAAAAATCCTGTTTGATTAAACCTCAGAATAGGAGGCATTCGTCAAAGTAGAATACAAGTTAACTTTTAAGACGCTCCTAAATCGGAGAAAAATCATTTCTTGTATATTAGCTGGCGCGTGATTGATGATTTATAAGATTAGCATCCGAGGCGCACTCAGATAACACAGGCTAATTAAAGGTTTTAGCTCATAATATAATCTTGATAAGTTCGCTTACTTTGAGCAATTTGAGGATATGGGAACGGCGAATTATTCTCCTTGCAGGTGGCACTGGATTTGCGTCAGTCAATGCTTTTTTCAGAATGTACCGTCACCAAATCTGCATGGCTTCATCGACTTATTCTGGAGAGTAAAACAGCAGCAGGATGGATACATAAAGCGGTTATTGAAAAATTTTAAGTCTTCGCCGCTATGATGCATATGTCGCTGGCATGTTCCAAAAGGTAAAAGTGACCCATTATGACTTCTCCGCGCTTGACTTGCCTAACGAGCAATGACTCGGTGATGAGTTTGAGTATTTATAACACAATATGAAATTGCATATTGGTGCTCGAAGTGAACTGAGATAAACTCAAAGATCTAAATCAAAGTAGTAATAACAAGGATGTTTTATGATTGTATTTTCACGCCCACTCCGTCGCGGCTTAATACTGACCGCATTGCTGCAATTTTGTTTTTCTTCGTTCGCAAACGCAGATAGTACAATTTCCGAAAAAACACTTCCGTCAGTTTCAGACGATACACTAACGGTGACAACGACACGATCTGATGGGTTGTCGACTGTAAAGTACTATCCGGCTGGACCACAGCGCTACATCGTAGAGTTAACATCACCAGGCTTAATCGAGCAACAGCAACTTCTAGCAGCAGAAAATCCGTCAGTAAACAGGCTGAACACAAGACTCTCTGCTGAACTTCGCAACTATCAAAGTGCGTTGCAGCAAGAACATCAAACACTTCTTAGCTATATTGGTACGATTAACCAAAAAATTCTCCCTACTTACCAATTTACTCACACGATAAACGCCATCGTTGTGGAAGCATCACCCAACGAGGTTGATAAGATCCGTTCGCTTCCTAATGTCAAAAGAGTGGTAGCCGACCAAGTGATGTCACGTCAACTAAGTGAAAGTGTTTCTCTAGTGCGAGCAAATGACGCTTGGTTGCGGCTTGATAATGCTGGAGCAACCCTTACTGGTAATGGAATAGTTGTAGCGGTGTTAGACACCGGTATTGATTATACCCACTCAGCATTGGGTGGCTGCTTTGGCGAAGGGTGTAAAGTCATAGCTGGATACGACTTCCACTATGACGATGACGACCCAATGGATATCGATGGTCATGGTACTCACGTAGCAGGTATTGTTGCAGGCAACAGCGAAAGCCTTCGTGGGGTTGCTCCTGATGCAAAATTACACGCTTACAAAGTCCTCGGTGATGAAGGTTTTGGATATACCTCGAACATTCTTGCTGGTATCGAAAGAGCCATCGACCCCGATCAAAATGCGGATACAGAAGATCGCGTTGATGTCATCAATATGAGTTTAGGTGGTAATGGCAATGCCGAAGGCCCATTAAGTCAAGCTGTTGATCGCGCTACGCAAGCCGGCATCGTGGTCGTTGTGTCAGCTGGTAACAATGGTAATTTCAATGACATTGCTAATCTATCTCCATCATCAGCACGAACTGCTATTACAGTAGCCTCCTCAACCAAATCAGATCAGCTCTCAAGTTTCAGCTCAAAGGGTGATAGCCAAGCAGATGCACCACTTAAACCAGAGCTATCAGCACCCGGCGATGATATTTTTTCTGCCTCGCCTGGAGAAAACATAATTTCTTTAAGTGGTACCAGTATGGCAGCGCCGCACGTTGCCGGAGCAGCAGCTATTCTGCTGCAACAATTCCCTGAACTAACTGCGGCAGAGGTTAAACAACGATTGATGGCATCTGCAAGAGATATTGGATTTTTGCCGCATGCTCAAGGCGCTGGTCGATTGGATATCATTGACGCATTGGATGTATCGTTAGCGTCAGCAGAGGGTATCGTTGATTTTGGAAATATTACGCAACAAACAGGCTCGTACCAATCGGATTTAAGTCTCACCCTGCATAATTTGTCTAATCAACCCGTTGTTCTTGCTGTAGACAGTGAGCAAACATTCCCAAATGGCGTACTGATTGAGGTTCCTGAAACGATCAGCATCGCCGCGAGAGCTAAGGTTTCCGTTCAGGTCTCGCTAATCATTGACGAAGTTGGTAGCCTCGACGCTTCAACGCTCGACAACCTTACGTTTGTTGACAGTCTTTTATTTGAATCTGGCGAATCACGATTACGCGTACCCGTAACTTTTCAAAAAGCCTTTGAAATTCAGTTTGAACACAATGCAAACAGCGATACTCAATTTAATATTTACGGTGAAAACAGTTTTTACCGCCGAGTCAGCGTGCGCGCAGGTGAAACGGCTATCGTCAAAATTCCGACCGGAGAAAAGACACTGTTAATCGATTATGGTTGGATAAGATTCAGCGATATTGGGATGCCCAACCCAGTTGAATCAGCAATGCTTATAGGACAAGCCTTAGAAAGATTCACAGTCAACGGCAACGATACCTACCGCGCTGATATTAGTCAGCTTCAGTTCGTTTTCGGTGTTGGCCAAGTGCTGGATGATAATGGCACGGAGCTCGCTCAAGACGACTATGAAAATCCCACCAGCGCCTTCGAACTTGCGTTCGATGATAGGCTTTTTTCAAGCAACACTGCGGGTGGAAATACCAACAAATACTATGCGTTCAATACGATACCGAGCGACACAACATTGCAAGTCGGCACTCTCGTAACCCGGTCGCTTGAAGGTGGTGGCGCTGCAATCTACAACCCATTTAAGCAATATCAAGGGGGTCTAACGGAAAGCGTTTTCATTAACTTAAACATGCAGCAGCGAGCAAACTACGAGCATTTCGCCTCCGAACCCCTTAAAACAAAAGTAGATCAACTGAAAATCACGTTACAAGGCCCAAATAGTGGCGGTTTCACGGATACAATTGATGATGTTGTATATGCTAAATTGTATATTCCAGACGAGGATGCACGACAAGGCAAAATTGAACTAAGTTTCCGCCAAAAAACCACTGAAGATCCTTATGAAGGCAAATTAGTTGCAAGCGCTGAGCTTTTTACAATCAATCAACAAGGGTTGTTTGAGCGTGATGGATTAAATCGACGCACGCTGCAAAGGGAAGCAACTGAATCGTTATATTTAGACGGTCAAGGAACATACTGGCATCATCCACTTTCGATTGAAAATAGTGTGTTAAAAAATCTATGGGATTGGAGTTGGGCTTGGAATTTTGATTTTCCGATGCTGCGTGACGCGGTTGGTAACACCTATGGTGATGGACTTGACTTAGAACTGGAATGGCTGTGTGATGGGCAATCAGTTGCTATTGAAAGGTACTTACGTACCAATGAATATCCTTTGCCCGAATCTTGCACAGCACCGGTGGGGAAACTAACCTTTCCGACGGTACTCAACAATCAAACACATCGGTCTACCCTGACTTTTGAGGTTGAAACATCAGGCTATCAAAAAATCGAGACTATTCGTGATCTCGGTATCATGATTGATAATACCCTGTTAGCTAAATCAGCGATAAACCAATTGCAAAGTTTACTAGCCATCGAGGTTAATTCAGAAATCATTGAAGATGTTGCTGCTGAAATACGTCTTGGCGATGACCCAAGCTGGTATCCGTTAGCAGTCGCCGACATATGGTATGGCGAATCCATTATCTTGTTCGATTTACCCATGCTATTTGGTGAGCACATTGCGTCGCTGCGTATTACAACTCAATCGGGCACAGTACAAACATTGGATCACTTTACGACCTTAGGCAGCGAAGCTGGCGGCGGCAATGACGTTGATGGTGATGGCATTGCCAATGAACAAGATGATGATAACGATAACGATGGGTTTATTGATAACAGTGACGCATTTCCGCTTAACCCTGCTGAGTGGTTAGACACTGATGCGGATGGTTTAGGTAATAATGCTGATAATGACGATGACAACGACGGTGTCGCTGATGGGGATGATGCCTTTCCTCTGGATGCTGCGGAGTCTGTCGATACCGACAATGACGGCATTGGCAATAACAGCGACACTGATGATGATAATGATGGCGTAGCTGATAATAACGATGCATTTCCTCTTGATCCAACTGAGTCATTAGACACAGATAGTGATGGTATCGGCAATAATGCTGACAGTGATGACGATAACGACGGCACTGCTGATGTGAATGACGCATTCCCTCTCGATAGTACCGAGCAAGTGGATACTGACGGTGATGGGATCGGTAATAATGCTGATAGCGATGACGACAATGATGGTGTTCCAGATAACAGTGATGCGTTCCCTCTCGATCCTTCACGCTCTACTCCGACAGCTACGCAACAAGGATCTAACGGCGGTGGCGGTGGCGGTAGCCTTTCACCGTACATGTTGCTTTTAATCTGTTTAGCATGGAGAAGGCGCGCTCAAAAATCGCGATAACTCAATGTTGATTTCTGAAGTATCTAGTGGGTGGCGTTTTCGTCACCCGCAGCACACAAGCATTAGTTGACTTGTTACTCGGCCAACGCAGTCTGACAGTAATCGATGATGAGCATTGAATTACTGAGCCGATAGATTGTAATCTTAGACTTAATATAGGCTTACTACAGTTGATCTATCGTTGGATACAACTCACTCGCCATTGTCTGATCAAGGATTGGCTTAAAAGTTACTTTGTATGCAGCTTTGAAGAGTGATCCTATTTCTGAAAAAACTTAATCAAACCGAGGTGTTTGCAAAATAAACCTAGTCCCAAAAATTAACAATTGTTTAAAAACTATCCTATGAACAACAGATACTTATGACGATCAACCCGTAATAAAAGGAATTGCAGCATTGTTGAATTCTCATGTTATTATTGCGTGGTATTGGTTCATATCAGGAAGACTACATGAGTAGCGTGCGCGCGTTTGTTCGTAAAATAGTGACTTCGCCAATCCGTTGGCTTATCTCAGTAAACAGTGTCCCAGCGAATATCGAAGCTGAATTAGGCATAGATAAAAAGAAGCCAATCATGTACCTCCTGCAAACCGAGTCGATTACTGATTTACTTGCTCTGCAAAAATCAACTGCAGGTTTAGGTTTGCCTGACCCAACGTCTCCCATCGAGTTCTTAAATAGCGAGCATAAGCGCTGTTACTTTCTAAGTCGTCCTCAAAGTCTCCTGTCTAGAAAAGTAAAGAAGACCACGATTGAAGATGTTTTCACCAATATGTTCCATCTGCATCGGGAGAATCCTGAACTCGATCTTCAAGTGGTTCCTGTGTTTATTTCCTGGGGCAGAGCAGCCAGTAAAAAGTCCACTGGATTTGCACAATTATTGGCAGACAGAGCCTCACCAAGTTGGTTGAGGAAGCTATTTATTGTGTTGTTTTTAGGACGAGACAACGTGGTCAGTTACAGTAAAGCGGTATCAACCAAACAAATGGGACAGCTACATGGTTCAAACCAACAGATATCCCATAAATTAGTTCGTGTAGCAAGGACTCACTTTCAGCGTAAGCGCCAAGCACTAAGCGGCCCAACACTCCTTGAGCGCTCAACCTTATACAATTCCTTATTAGGCTCCGAGTCAGTTAAGCAAGCTATGCTTGAAGATATGCGCCAGAAAAACATCAGTTCGCAAGAGGCCAAAAAATTAGCAATTGAGTACATTGATGAAATTGCAGCGGACTATAGAGTAGGCCTAATACGCATAGGCGAACGCATATTGGGGCGCATTTGGAATAAGATCTATAACGGCATCCATGTCGGCCATGCATATCGGGTGCGTGAACTTGCCCAAAATGGCCATGAAATTATTTACGTTCCCTGTCATCGTTCACACATGGACTATTTGTTGCTCACCTATGTAATTCATCACGAGGGACTAGTCACTCCGCACATAGCAGCCGGTATCAATTTAAATTTTTGGCCCGTAGGGAAGATATTTAGACGCTGCGGCGCATTTTTCTTACGCCGCAGTTTTGCGGGCAATAAGCTTTACACGGCTACTTTCAGAGAGTACTTAGAGCTTCTTTTTAATAAAGGGTACTCAGTGAAGTATTATCCAGAGGGCGGGCGATCGAGAACAGGCCGTCTGCTGCCGCCGAAGACAGGTATGCTAGCAATGACGCTGCAAGCTGCCCTCAAGGGCATAAACAGACCCGTCTCAATCGTGCCAGTATATATAGGCTATGAGCACGTGATGGAAGTGAAGAGCTACCAAAAAGAGCTCAAAGGGAAGACCAAGAAAAAAGAATCACCCACGCAAATATTTTCGGCCATTCGAAAACTCAAAAACTATGGCCATGGGTTTGTTAATTTCGGTGAACCACTACAAATTAATCAATTTTTAGATAAGCACGTTGAAAACTGGCGTGAAACAACGCCAGACGACCCAGATAAAAAGCCGACGTGGTTAACACCTGCAGTTAATACGCTGGCCGATACCATAATGACGCGCATCAATCGTGCCGCGGCTTTGAACGGTACTGCGCTGGTTGCATTGTGTTTATTGTCGTCTAAAACGCAAATCATGAGTAGATCTGAATTGACCACAGCACTAAAAGACTATTTGCTGCTCTTATCTAAAGTCCCCTTTAGCAGCGACTTCACCCTTCCAGAAGTTGAAGTCGAGGAACTGATTACAAACACACTAGCGCTGAATCGATTCGAGCAGTCAGAAGACGAATACGGCAAAATGATCGCGACAAAAGACAACAATGCAGTGCTGCTAACTTATTACCGCAACAATATTTTGCATGTTTTTGCTTTGCCTAGTTTAATTATGGCGGTGGTGTTCAGCGCTAGGAAAACAGACAAAGCCGCTGTTTTGGATATGGTTAGCAAGCTTTATCCCTTGTTAAAGCGTGAGTTTTTTATGCATTATTCATTAGAGCAAGCCCTTGAACACGCCGAAGCACTCATTGTACAAATGACAGAGCAAGGCTTGTTGATGAAAACTGGCGATGAGTTAACTTCTCCTTCGGCAAGCGATGACACCTTCCACTCTGCGTGGCTATTAAGTCGTGCGATGCAAGAAACCTGGCAGCGCTATGCGGTAGTGCTGCGAGTATTGGAAAAAGAAAAAACGGTTGCTCGCTCAAACTTAGAGAAACAAAGTTGCGTTATTGCTGAACGCCTTTCAACACTGTTTGGCATGAGCTCACCTGAGTTTTACGATAAAAATGTTTTAGGCTCTTTCGTGTATGCATTGCGTGAAAATAACTTACTGAAAAATCTCGATAGCGGTAGTTTAGAGTTTTCAGAAGACAGTTTGGTGCTCAAAAAAGCGATTATGGAATTAGTTTGGCCAGAAATAGCGCAGCATTTAGATAAGATTTAAACGTTGGGCAGATTACTTCTGCCCAGATAAAAACAATCTATATGCGGGGTTATCTTGGTGTTCATGCACATCAAAACCAAGTTCGCTAACATGTGAATCAAACAATTCGCGCTTATCGTCATCAATGTCAAAACCAGCTAACACCAGCCCTTCCGCCGCCCCATGGTTACGATAGTGGAACAAGGTAATATTCCACTGCTCACCCAACTTAGTTAAAAAGTGCATTAACGCACCTGGGTATTCAGGGAAGGCGAATGAGAATATATGTTCATTAATATATTCTTGCGGTTTACCTCCAACCATGTGCCGAACGTGCAGTTTTGCTAGTTCATTATCTGACATGTCAAAACATTCATAGCCATTCTTATTGAGTCGCTTTAAGAGTGCCTGCAGTTCCGCTAGCCCGCGCTTCAATTTAACCCCAACAAAAATATGGGCTTCATCACTTTTTGCATAGCGATAGTTAAATTCCGTAATTGTTATACCACCTAACATCTCACAAAAGGCCTTAAATGAGCCTTTTGCTTCGGGTATTTTCACCGCGAAAACTGCTTCTTTCTGTTCACCTAATTCACAACGCTCAGACACATAACGTAGTGTATGAAAGTTAATATTAGCACCACATAAGATGCCACCAATGACAGCGCCCTGCAGCTTGTATTGCTTTGTGTACTTACGAATAGCGGCTACTGATAACGCCCCTGCTGGTTCTGCAATAACACGTGTGTCGTCAAAGATATCTTTAATTGCAGCACAAATTTCGTCGTTAGTTACCGTGATCACGTCATCTAAGTATTCTTGGCATATTCTAAAGGTCTCACTGCCGATGGTTTTAACGGCAACGCCATCTGCGAAAATGCCGACGGTTGGCAAGGTCACTGGCACACCTTTTTCTATTGCAGCGGTCAAGCACGCCGACTCTACTGACTCAACACCAATAATCTTAATGTCAGGACGTATTTGTTTCATGTAAATAGCGATACCTGCGGCCAAACCACCGCCCCCAACAGCAACAAACAGATATTCCAGATTAGGGTTTTGTTCAAGCATTTCTTTCGCTATGGTGCCTTGGCCCGCGATAACGTCGGGGTGATCAAAAGGCGGTATCATTGAATAGCCGTGCTCAGCACACAGTGATTTAGCTAGATCACTAGCTTGATCGAAACTCGTTCCCGATTGCACGACTGTAACGTTACTACCACCAAAGCGTTTTACAGCCTCGACCTTAATATCAGGGGTGGTTTCAGGCATTACTATCGTTGCTTTGATGTTGAGCTTTTTCGCTGCATAAGCAACACCTTGCGCATGATTTCCGGCTGAAGCAGCAACAATACCCGCCGCCTTCTGCTTCTCGCTGAGTTGGCGAATACAGTTGTAGGCCCCTCTTATTTTAAAGGACTTAACAGGCTGCTGATCTTCGCGTTTTAAATACACTTTATTTTTCAGCTCAGTCGACAAGCTTGCTAGGTAATTTAGCTCAGAATTTATCGCTGCTTCGTAAACAGGTGCGCACAATATTTTGGTTAAATATTGATAGGGTGTCTGTTCGCTCGTGACTAATTTGCCGCCTGACGCGGCCGTAGTCATTTCTGTATTATTTGATGACATTAATAATCCAATTTTGATGGGTCACGCACCGCACCTTTATCTGCGCTGGTTGCTAACATAGCAAATACTTTCAAAGCTGTACTGACTTCGCGTTTTCTATTTACCGGTTTCCATGGCTTAGTAGACTTATTCATGGCACCTAATCTAGCTGCATACTCGGCATCATCAATCACTAAATTCATTGAACGATTGGGAATGTCGATGGCAATAATATCGCCATTTTGTACCAGAGCAATGCCGCCACCGGCCGCAGCTTCTGGTGAGCAATGCCCGATTGATAAACCAGAAGTGCCTCCAGAAAAACGACCATCGGTAATTAATGCACATTCTTTACCGAGGCCTTTGGATTTTAAATAAGACGTTGGATACAGCATTTCTTGCATTCCTGGACCACCTTTTGGCCCTTCATAACGAATAACGACAACTTCGCCCGATTTAACTTCATCTTTTAATATACCGGCAACGGCATCATCTTGACTTTCGTAAACCCGCGCAGGACCGGTAAACTTATGAATCGATTCATCAACGCCAGCGGTTTTTACTATACAGCCATTTTCGGCCAAATTGCCAAATAGGACGGCTAAACCACCTTCTTTGCTAAAGGCATTATCGATATTTCGAATACAGCCGCCCTCACGATCGACATCGGCGGTCGGGTAGCGACAGCTTTGACTAAATGCTTTAGTGGTTCGAATACCTGCAGGTCCAGCCTTGTAGAAAGTCAGGGCCTTTTCATTTTCCGGATTCGTGATGTCCCAATCAGCGATCACTTCTTGAATGCTTTTACCCAATACATGTGGGTTATCACCATGCAGCAAGCCAGCTTTATTTAACTCGTTCAGAATGCCCATAACCCCGCCCGCTCGGTGCACATCTTCCATATGATACTGCGGCGTGGCGGGTGCGACTTTGCATAAATGCGGCACTTTCCGTGATAAGCGATCTATGTCGTCCATGGTGAATTCAACTTCACCTTCAATTGCAGCGGCAAGCAAATGCAGAATAGTATTGGTAGAACCGCCCATTGCGATATCGAGGCTCATTGCATTTTCAAAGGCCTTAAAGTTTGCAATATTTCGAGGCAGCGCTAGCGGATCGTTGTCGCCGTACCAGCGTTTACACAAATTGACGATCTCAACGCCTGCTTGCTTGAACAAGCCTTCTCGATCCGCATGGGTGGCAAGCATTGAGCCATTGCCAGGCAAAGACAAACCCAAAGCTTCCGTTAAGCAGTTCATTGAGTTTGCGGTAAACATACCAGAGCATGAACCGCAGGTAGGGCAGGCCGAGCGTTCGATGGCATCGGCATCTTCTTGTGATACCTTATCGTCCGCCGCAGCAACCATAGCATCAACCAAATCAAGTTTTATTATTTGATCACTCAGCTTCGTTTTTCCGGCTTCCATAGGGCCACCAGAGACAAAAATAACCGGCACGTTCAAGCGCATCGCCGCCATCAGCATACCTGGAGTGATTTTGTCGCAATTTGATATACACACTATCGCGTCAGCACAATGCGCATTGACCATGTACTCTACCGAATCAGCAATTATTTCTCGCGACGGCAAACTATAAAGCATGCCGCTGTGTCCCATTGCGATGCCGTCATCGACTGCAATAGTATTGAATTCTTTTGCCACACCACCAGCAGCTTCAATGCTGCGAGCGACCAATTGTCCCATGTCTTTAAGATGTACATGGCCAGGTACAAACTGCGTAAATGAATTTGAAACAGCAATAATTGGTTTTCCAAAATCGCCATCCTTCATTCCCGTAGCTCGCCATAATGCTCTGGCACCTGCCATGTTCCGACCTTGAGTACTTGTTGCTGAACGTAGTTTTGGCATGTTGCGTTTCCTGCTTTTGAATTTGTTCTTCTATTAACTAAGAGTATGAAAAATGAGGGCGTTAAAAACGAAAAAACCCTCGTCAAAAGAGGGTTTTGTGGATTCTAAGAATGCACTGCGCCCTCGCTCAACTGCCTCCTTTATCGATGTTTGATAAAGGCTGGAGTCGCGAAGATGCTTGAAAATGTTGATTCAAATTGTCGTCACATCGTCAATGTGCCTTAATTCAAAGTGCTCTGCAAGCACTTCTTAACAATAGCATCGCAAAAATACACACTAAGGACAGCTGTTATTAGCCCGATCTTCAAATAGGCTTGAACAATAAAAAGCAGCAGGATTTAATAATGTCTTTATCTATTGTCTACACCCGCGCAAATTTGGGTGTTGATGCTCCGCTCGTCACTATTGAGGTGCATTTGTCGAATGGATTACCCGCGTTTAACTTAGTTGGTCTGCCCGAGACGACGGTGAAAGAGTCAAGAGATCGTGTTCGCAGCGCAATCATAAACTCAGATTTTGAATTCCCATCAAAACGCATCACCGTGAACATGGCGCCTGCCGACTTACCTAAAGGAGGAAGTCGCTTCGATTTAGCAATCGCGATTGGCATTATTGCTGCTAGTGAGCAGCTTAAAAGAGTCGATTTAAATCAATATGAGTTTGTGGGTGAATTAGCACTTTCAGGAAATTTGCGCCCGATACAGGGAGCTTTACCCATGGCGTTTGCTGCATCAAAATCGAATCGGCAACTCGTTCTACCAAAGCAAAATGGTGATGAGGCAAGCCTAGTAAGCGCCGCACAAATTATTGCGGCAAATTCACTGACTGAGGTTTATTTGCATTTGTGTAATAAGCAAAAAATATCTGCTCACATAGCAAAGAAGACAAAACCCCAACCTTCATCTTATGGTGATATGTCGGATATTGTTGAACAACAGCATGCTAAACGAGCCCTAGAAATTGCTGCAGCAGGTGCGCATAACATCCTTTTCTTTGGACCAGCAGGGACCGGAAAAAGCATGCTGGCAAACAGGCTGCTGTCAATAATGCCTGAGTTAGATGACGAATCAGCCCTGACATCGGCTTCTATTCGCTCAATTTCGGGAGACAAAATTTGTTTATCCACATGGCGCAATCGTGCTTTTAGACAACCGCATCATACCAGTTCAGCTGCAGCCCTAGTTGGCGGTGGCAGTTATCCAAAACCGGGAGAGATTTCACTCGCACACAAGGGCATTCTGTTCTTGGACGAACTACCCGAGTTCGGTAGACATATACTAGATGTTCTTCGCGAGCCAATGGAAACCGGTGTGATCAATATTTCCCGCGCTGCACAAAAAGTAGTGTATCCAGCAGATTTCCAACTGGTATGTGCGATGAATCCGAGTCCAACTGGGGATATTGATGATCAACGCGCCAACCCAGATCAAGTATTACGCTACTTGAATCGCATATCCGGTCCTTTCCTTGACCGAATTGACCTGCAGGTTAATGTGCCCCGAATCGATTTAAGCAAAGCCTTAAAAATTAAGCATCGAGGTGAGCTTGGTGTTAGCCACTCGCAAGCAAGTGTGCACGATATAATGCAATCAGGCCGGCAAATTGAAACAAGTGAGATTGTGAAATGCAGAGTGATGGCAGCGCAAGAGAGGCAATTAAAGCGTCAGGGCAAGTTAAACAAAAGCTTAAGCGGTAAAGAAATTGAGCAGTATTGCCCGTTAAGCGAAACAGAAAGTCTATTCTTAAGCAAAGCAATGCAGAGTATGAACCTGTCGATGCGCGCCTATCATCGAACGATGCGTGTTGCTCGCACTATTGCCGACTTGGAATGCCTTGAGCGCGTAAATCAACGGCATTTGGCCGAAGCGCTGAGTTTTAGAAGCTTCGACCGAATGCTCAATGAATTAAGCGAATAAACTAACTGTCTTCATCTGCCTGAAAAATCGCTTCAATTTGCAAATCAAATAGCTTCGCCGCCTTGAAGGCAAGTGACAAACTAGGGTCATATTTGCCTTTTTCAATCGCTATAATAGTTTGCCGCGAAACATCTAACGCCGCAGCAAGATCGGCTTGTGTCCAATCTCGTTCGGCTCGCAATACTTTAAATCGATTTTTCATGAATACTTCCTATGGGCTAAGAGCATGCCAACGCCGTAGGAAATCCCCATTACGAACAGTACGCTTGAAGGGTTCGGTTGAAATTCAACTAAACGGACGGCTTCTAGTAGACCAAAAACAGCACCAAACACCATGCTTACACCGAGAGATAAAGCCATTGCAACAAAATGAATCCGCTGCTGTAGTTCATCTAAATCTTCTAGGTGCTGCTTGTTCGCCATAATCATTTTGTAACCCATCAATAAGTTGATGGCAATGGCGCACAATGAGATGACTTTGTTGTATTCCCAAAGCAGGACTGGACCAAACGCGACCAGTGCCAAACTGAGCAACCAAGCGCTCGTCCAAATCGCCAGTGATTTTGTGTTCTTTTTGTTTCTGTCTGAAATACTATTTAGGCTTGATTTACTTTTTATATCTTTCATATTGTTACCTTCTTATTTTTCATCACGCGCTAGTAGCTGCGCTTGAGCAGGTGTAGTATCAAAAGTATATAAATATACTCCATCGAAAGGTAAAGCGTCCTTTACTTTTTGATAGGTTAAGCTTACTTTACATTTATGTCAAGCGAGCTTTACTATTTGTTCAGGTTTTCTAACATTAACTGTCAAACAGATCGACCATGGCACGAATCAATGCATCGTTTTCTCTTTCTTTCAAAAAACACAATCCAAGAGAATAAGCCTCAATATCTTTTGCCTCGATACTGGTGACTTTTGCTTTCGCCACCGAGTTGTCTAACACAATTTGTGGAACAAACCCAATGCCCAAGCCGAGAGCGACCATACTTACGATCGCCTCGTTGCCAGAAACGCTCGCGTAGACTCTTGGCTTAACCCCATGTTCTGCAAACCAATGATTTATCGTTCGTTTCGATGGCCCACCAGCTGGCATAACTACACTGTGTTCATGCCACTTTATGTCTTCAATATTTGACACTTGCAGTGTTTTAGGGACGATCAGAACTAGGGGCACTTCATCGATTTTTTTGAATGACAAATGAGCGGGGAACTCAGGTGTATAGATAGCAATAGCGATATCAGTCTTGTGCTGTTCGACGTTGCCGACAGCAAGCGAATGGTCGCCAGTGTCCAGTTTAAGTTCAATTTGTGGATATTGCGCCTGCAGCTTATCTAACAATCTTGGCAAATGACTCTGGCTCGCGGTAACCGAGCAGTATAACGACAGCGTGCCGCTCAATTGTGCTTCCTGCTGACCTATATCTGCACGAACTTCCAGCCATGCCTGTAAAGTGAGTTCAGCAAACTCTAAAAATCGCTGTCCAGCAGCGGTCAATTGAACACTGCGGTTATTACGTACGAACAGCGCAGCCCCGCACTCTTGCTCAAGCCGGTTGATAGCGCGCGACAAAGTTGGCGGGGAAACAAACATAGCCCCCGCCGTTTTGCTAAAGTGCAGGGTTTTTGCTAAATGACGGAACATTTGTAGTGCTTTTAATTCCATTTTTAATCACCTATTTGCCATTTTTTTCAGAAGAGTAATTAAGACCATTAAATTTAATATTTCATTTTATGAAACATTAGATTTCAAATATATCACTTTATAAAATAAATTATCTCTCTTATCATCAACCCATGTCGTCACAGACACAAAAATTACACTCAAACACCGTTTAATAATTCCGTTGTTTGAGTGAGATGCTTGAAAAGCAGATTCAAAAATTACTGAGAAAATAATGACAAATTACTTCAACACATTGCCGTTACGTAAACAGTTAGACCAATTAGGTCGCTGCAGATTTATGCACAGAAACGAATTTGCCGATGGTTGTGATTACCTGAAAGGACAAACTATCGTCATCGTAGGTTGCGGTGCGCAAGGTTTGAACCAAGGTTTGAACATGCGTGACTCAGGTTTAAATATAAGCTATGCATTACGTCAGGCAGCTATCGACGAAAAGCGCGACTCGTTCGAGAGAGCGTCATCAAATGGTTTTATCGTCGGTACTTATCAAGACTTAATACCAGGAGCTGATTTAGTCTACAACTTGACGCCTGACAAACAACATTCAAGCGTAGTTGAAGCGGTTATGCCTCTTATGAAGAAAGGCGCAACGTTGAGTTATTCGCATGGTTTTAACATAGTAGAAGAAGGTCAACAGATACGCGCTGACATTACTGTTGTTATGTGCGCACCCAAATGCCCTGGAACCGAAGTTCGCGAAGAATATAAGCGCGGATTCGGTGTACCAACTCTCATTGCTGTGCATCCAGAAAACGATCCTGAAAACAAAGGGTGGGCAATAGCCAAAGCGCTAGCTAGCGCAACCGGCGGTGATAGAGCCGGTGTCCTTGAAAGTTCATTTGTAGCGGAAGTTAAGTCGGACCTAATGGGCGAACAAACCATTTTGTGTGGCATGCAGCAAGCAGGCGCAATATTAGCCTTTGATAAAATGGTGGCCGATGGCGTTGACGCAGCCTACGCAGGTGCATTGGTCCAATATGGCTTAGAGGCTATTACCGAAGCGCTTAAAATCGGTGGCGTGACGAACATGATGGACCGACTATCTAATCCGGCTAAAATTGTTGCTCACGAACTTTCAGTAGAACTAACAACACTAATGCGTCCGCTCTTTGAAAAGCATCAGGACGACATTATTAGCGGTTATTTTTCAACAACTATGATGGAAGACTGGGCTAACGGCGACGCAAACTTATTCAAGTGGCGCGAAGAAACCGGTCAATCAGGGTTTGAAAATGCCCCCTTGTATAGCGGTAAAATTTCAGATCAAGAATTCTTCGACAAAGGCATTTTGCTAGTAGCAATGATAAAGGCCGGCGTTGAGCTTGCGTTCGATGTCATGGTTGAAGCAGGCATATTGCCAGAGTCCGCCTATTACGAATCGCTGCACGAAACACCACTCATTTCAAATACAATTGCGAGAAAACGCTTATATGAAATGAACGTGGTTATTTCGGATACTGCCGAATACGGAAACTACTTATTTGCTAATGCGGCTGTACCGTTGCTGCAGAAAGAATTAATGCCAAAAATCACTGCTGAACATATTGGTGGTGGCTTGACCACTCAGTCTATGGGCGTGGACAACATGAAGTTAGTAAACGTCAATAAAGCGATTCGATCTCATGGCGTTGAAAGTGTTGGCGAAAAGCTTCGCGGATATATGACTGATATGAAGGCGATTGTGGCGTCTGCTTAGAGAAGAACAGGCTGTCAGCTTGCTAAGCTTCGAAAGTTGGCGGTAGCACTTTTAAATATAAACAGCACTTTATGCTTGTTTGATACCTTTTCTGTCGTTAGGTGCTTTAACTAAGCCCCTTTTGCCCGGCCTTTTGGTCGGGCTTTTTCTTTCTAGATGAAGGCAAGCTGTAAAAAATACCAACAGTCGCAAATGCCCTGTAGCAAAAAAGATACAAAATGGAACTTTCGATTAAATTTTGTTAAGAAAGCGGTTTAAGAGGTAATTTAACGTAGAAAAACCTTTTTCTACTATTGCATGCGATAAATAAGCATATATCCTTATGCTTGACTCTTCCTCACGTATAAAATGCGAAGGTAGGTTATTACTAACTATACATTTGGAAATGTTTAATGGAAACCATGACATCAAGATATACTCAAATAGGTGATTGGATATTTGAAGTAAAAATGGTGAGAGCGTTACGAGTTAAGAATTACGGTGACCCCTACACAGGTACGGCTAATCTGACACTTACAGGTGACTCGGTTTACATAGATACACAAATGACCAAGGATGGTGATAATTTTTCTCGAGTAGATTCTTTGGCATTTTACAAGTTTTGCCAAATGCTAGAATTGAAACAAATGAATTACGATAAGATTAGAAACGGACAACGAGTATCTAAAACAGTTGAAATAGCTGACAGCCGTTTACGACATTCACACCTAACAGTAGCTTATTCTAAATAAGCTACTGTTCGTGTGCTATCTCCAAAGTGCTCCTTCCCTAAGCTTCTCTCTCCTAAGTTTCTTAACCTAAACTTCTTATTCTTGAACTTTTTTTGCATATTGCACAGCAAAAAATGACAACACCGAAAATATCAAAAATCCGAATGCTATTGGTATTAGATCGTTAGTCAAAAATAGATTAATTGTAGTAGCAATAGGCACAGCAATTAGGCTGGTAAAAGAGCCAATAAAGGCGGCCCCTAAACCTGCCATGTGCCCAACAGGTAGCATAGCTAAGGCATTCAAATTACCAAACAGCATACCAATAAAAAAGAACCCAAAAAACATCGTGCTGATAAATAGCCAAAGCGGTGGAACACCGTCATAGTAAAGTGTTATCACTGTTAAGCCGATACCATAAACCATAGAGAAAAATAGTGCACGGTCGCAAATAGAGTGCATACCCCAGCGCATCACCATAATGCCATTAAATAGAGACGCAAGGCCGATAGAAAAGGCTAGGGTTGCAAAGACTAGTGGAAACCACTCACCGGTATCATAAATCTCTTGAAAGATAGTTTGTGAACCACTCAGGTAGGCTAAAAAAGCCCCAAATATAAACCCCATAGCAATGGAATACCCCATTACTTGTCGTTGTTTTAACAACCATAGGCAAGACCGGAAGAAATGATGCCAAGCAAATTTTTTGCGATTAACCCGTATCAAGGTTTCAGGTTGCCGTATAAAAAACCAGGCTCCCGAAATTAACGCTACAATCCAAAAGACCGTAAATATTTGACGCCAATGGAAGTGCTGCATAACAGCTTGCCCAACGAGCGGGGCGACCATTGGTACTAGGATGAATATCACGGTAATAAATGACATTACCCTCGCCATTGCGTCACCTGAATACTGATCGCGAATAACTGCCATCGAGGCAATTCTCGGTCCAGATACACCAAAGGCTTGGATCAAGCGACCAAGAAGTAACACTTCAATCGACTGGGCAAAATAGCAAACAAAAGTGCCTATAATAAATATAATCAAACCGACTAATATAGTCAGTCGGCGACCACGCGCATCAGAAAATGGTCCGAAGAATATTTGGCCTAGGGCCATTCCACCAAAAAAAAGAGAGATAACAAGGTAAGTTTGCTGGGCACTTTGGCTATTTAAGTCATCGCCAATTTGATTTAGCGCTGGCAACATTGCATCGATACTTAGCGCAACGAGCGAAGTCAAAAGCGCCATTAGTGCAATAAATTCCAATAACGGTAATGGAGGTTTCACGGCTATGTTTGCCGTCGTTGTTGTCATGGAATAGCTAACCTAAACAGAAATGCACAAAAAATAGGCGCGGATTGTTCCACATTTCTGATGCTTGCGCAATTATTGCAAATATGTCGCTAAAAATGCATCTAATTCTTCAAAGAAACGCATTCGATTAGAGCCCATTGTTAGATAATGATCAGCACTTTCCAACTCAAGGTATTTGAAAGGTTTATCGTAATCCTCAAGCTCATCGGCATACAACTGTGACTGTTCTACGTGCACCACTCTATCTTCTTTTCCATGCACCAGCAGCGTAGGTGTTTTGACCTTTGCTACATTATAGTAGGGTGACCGAGCTTGCATATCCGAACTGTCGTCGCCTATTTGATTTTCTGCGACCAGGTCACCGCCTAAGAAGCGACGCTGTCGGTGTGCCAATTTCGGCAGATGCGTAACGCCAGCAAAGCTAACTGCACAAGCAAAAAGATCGGGGGTTTTGACCGTGGCCATCGTTGCTGCATATCCGCCATAGCTCGCTCCAACAATACAAATCTTTTCTTCTTTTGCGATGCCCTCCTTAATAAGCCAATGTGTCGCGTCAGTTATATCGTCCTGCATCTCAAGGCCCCAACGCTTCATCTGTGCTTCAGAAAACGCTTTCCCATAGCCTGATGAACCACGGAAGTTGGGCCGAAACACAGCGTATCCTCTGTGACTCATAAACGCAGTCCAATAATCAAAGCCATGATAGTCACGAGCGCCAGGGCCGCCATGGGGGTGAACAACAGTTGAGTATGGTGGTTTACCAAAAACAGGCAGCGTTAAATACCCTTCTATCTCAAGACCGTCCCGCGTTTTATAGGTCACCAGTTTGTTTTTAGCGAGAGAGTCAGAAGGAAGCTGCGGGTAAGTTTCGAGCAACACGCTTAGTGCGCCTTCTGCACGGTCACCCAATAAATAAATGCCTGGAATATTATCGTTTTCTGCGTATAGCAGATAGCGGTTCTCTTCCCGATCAAAGCTTTGCAGAAAGTTATGTGTTTCGGGCAACGCATTATCTAAGGCCTGATGAAAAGGTAAGCGGCTGTCTTTGAAGTAGTGTATGCCATAGTCAGCTTGCGCATGCGAAACACCAATAACGTCGTTGGTTTTACTCGAATAAACTAAGTCGCCATCAACATCATAGTTTTCATCTTCAAAAACCAGTGTTTTTACCATTGTCGTCAAATCCATGCTATACAGCGCAAGCTTGTCGCCTTTGTAAGTGCGAAAGTACATGATGTTGGGATCTAAATCGAAACCAAGAACGGTAATTCCGTTTTCTTTCCAACTGTTGTATTCAAATATAGCGCGCAAATCAGTGTCTTCATTTTTGCGTTCAAAAATGACAACGTCACCAGAATCATAGTCATAAGCTTTGCCAATACGCACTTGGCTTTGGCGATCAGTTATCCAGTCACGAATTTCACGTTTACCTTTAATAACTCGAGTCTTTCTGCCCGTATGTATATTGATTTTGTACACAGAAGGAAGATTAGGCTTTTCGAGATCAACCGCGACCAATATATGCTCTGGGTCGTCACGCAAATAATCAATGACGTTGTCTTGAAATTGCGAAGCACGGTATCCGCTCCTGTTATCACGCTTAAGCATCTCTTTTGGTTGAACGCCCACTGCATCGTAACGCATTGATAATAAACGAGTTTGATAGTATCGCGTACTACGGCATTTAGAACCAAACTTGGCGCTAATGATAAGATCCTCATTATTTACCCAACGAAACCAATTCAACTTTGTCTCGTCGTTGTCTGACCTCAAAATCAGATAAGTTTTATCTTTTTCAATATCATAGGTAGTCAGTAAGGCTAAATGATGAGGTTCTGAAATATTGCGAACAAAGGCTATTTTTTTGCCATCAGGAGACAGCATAGGTCGGCTAAATTCAGGTAAAGCACCAAAATATGTTGACGGTAATTGCTCAACAGCAAAAACGCAGAAAGAGCTTAAAGCTAGGCACAGCGTTATCCAATAGCGCATCATAAATCCTTTTATGTCTTGTAACGTCGTTTTGTTTAGCTTACTAGAGCATGCCTACTGCATTTTTATTAAGGGCCATTATTGAGTGTTATTATAAATGGCTCTTATACATGTCTCTTGTACATGTCTCTTATAAAGAACTCTCGTTAAGCACTTTGATTTTGCCATTTCGCAGGCTATAGATCCAACTGTGAATTTTCACGTCTTGCTGACGCTTCATCGCGTCTTTATAAACAGATGTGCGACGCACATTTTCAGCTTGTTGCATCACATTGAGTTCACAAAGTTTGGCGGCTCTGTCTTCTCGTGAAAGAGGTTCTAATAGAGCTTTATTCTCATCCGCTGTATCTTTTATGTGTGCCAGCCAATTGTCGATTAATCCCAAACTATCACTACTCATTGCTGCCTCGACCCCGCCGCAGCCGTAATGACCACAAACAATAACATGCTTTACTTGCAGTACATCAATAGCGTATTGCAATACTGACAGACAGTTGAAGTCGGTATGAATGACCATGTTCGCTACATTACGGTGAACAAAAATATCGCCTGGCAACAAGTCAACAATCTGATTGGCAGGAACTCGGCTATCGGAGCAACCAATCCATAAATAAACTGGTTTTTGTTGTTTCGATAATTTGTTGAAAAACTCGGGATCAGCTCGATTTGTTTCTTCAGCCCAACGTAAATTGTTATCCAATAGCTTCTTAATTTCTGGCATAAGATCTCGTTTTAATTTGCGTTGACTAAGCTCTAATGAAGTCGATTGTAACATCGAAGTCTGTGACTACCACAAACTCGTCGTTAGTAAACTTTGGCACGAAAAACCACTGCTTGACTGCGTCACTAGCAAACTTCTCGAAACCGCAATGTGTGCTCTTTTTGACGCGGATATTAACAGGCTGTCCCTTTGCGCTGATATCAATTGTCAAACTGACGGATGCGCTTTTAGTGTCCACACTTAATTTATTTTGGACAAGCAACTTGCTTGAAGGAAATTTAGGAGAGACTCGATGTAAAAGGGTTTGCTTAACAACCCACGCTTTATTTTTGGCGAGCTCTTGGCTGTGAAAAACCGCTTTTTTTATTTCTTTTTTACTGGCATTCAGAGATACAAGATGAGCATGCGCAATTATGGCAATAGGATGCGTCTCTAGTTTTTGAGAGTTAAGTAGTGCCAATACTTTGTCGAAAGCCGCCATTGCCTCTTTATTTTTCTGCTTCCAAAAATAAGCCTGCCCTAAGTAAGTTAAAGACTCAATGTAAACTATTGTGTCTTCACCTTCGATTTTTTTAGCATCTAGGTTGAATCTTTTTGCCACATTAATTAAGCGATAATCTGTTGGAGTCCAGCTGTTTGACACTGCGGTTCTGACCGTATGTCCACGAAACATCAAACTATTCTCAGGCATTTGAGTCACCAGCTCTTCGGTCACTTCAAGCAACTTGTCAATCGCACGAGCGCAAGGGCACAAAGCACTGCCGCTCGCAGCTCCAAAATTCAAGAACTCTGGCCCCTTGATTTTCAAGGGGTCAGAGTTCTTGAAAGCGGACCCTAAAAATTGATGATTACCAAATTGAGCAATACCCAAATCGCGCGCCGTCAATTTTTTTGTGTTATTCGCACTTTGAAGTAAATTGATAATATCGAGTAGGGCAAAGTAATACGCTTGGCTTTCATCACCTTGGGTTTCTTCGAGGTAATTAAGAACAGCTTCATAATTAAAAGCGGATAAGGAATACTCGCCAGCTTCTAAATAAGCATTCGCTAAATTTTGCTGTAGCATAAAAGTTTTTGGGTGACGCGACCCGAACTTTACCTTGCCTAGCTGGTAAGTCTGTTTTGCTACTTGAACTAAGTCGTATGGTGAATATTTTTCGGTTTTAATAAACGTTATATATTCTTTATATGCTTGCCTAAATGTTGTTAGAGGCTCACTTTCGTCAAGTTCCGTCATCGCTTTGGCTGTTGCGGTTCCAGAACCAACAAATACCGTCGCTAACGCAGCCGCGAGCACCTTGTGGCGCCGGCTGAAGCTGGTCATTAGTCCCTCATCTTCCATGGTATGAATATTTATCATAATTGAGTTTACATCGTCGGGCCTGAAGACCCGTTATTGTTATTATTTTACCTGCAAAGCTAGTTCATTCTCTTACTGAACCATCTCCGATGACTACAAACTTTTCTGTTGTTAACGACTCAGCACCCATCGGCCCGTAAGCGTGGAGTTTACTGGTTGAAATGCCAATTTCGGCACCTAAACCTAACTCACCACCATCTGAAAACCGAGAGGATGCATTGACCATAACTACTGATGAATCAATCTCTCGCATAAAGCGCTGTGCTAGAGAAAAATCTTCTGTAACAATCACTTCCGTGTGACCAGAAGCATATTCACGAATATGCTCAAACGCATGTTCAGCATCGTTAACTATTCTTACTGCAATTTCTAAAGCAAGGTATTCCGCGTGCCAATCACTGTCGGTAGCAGGCGTTGCATCCTTAAAATATGTCAATGACTTAGCACAAGCATGCACGACAACCGACTTAGACTCAAACATTTTTGCCGCTAAGGGCAGAAATGCGGCGGCAATACTTTCATGCACCAGCAGTGTTTCTAGCGCATTACATACCCCAGTGCGCTGTGTCTTTCCATTCTCTAGTATGGCTAATGCTTTATCCAACTGCGCCGCTTTGTCGACGTATAAATGACAAACGCCTTTGAAGTGTTGGATAACTGGGATGCGACTATTGGCAGTAACGTAATTGATTAAGCCTTCACCACCACGCGGAATAACAAGGTCGATACTCTCACTTAAAGTCAACATGGTCGCCATTACTTCGCGATCTGCGATAGGTATAACGGTGACGATATCTTCACTTAACTGCAAACTATTCAGAGAGGTCTTTAATACCTGCGCCAGTGCTTGATTACTATGTTGAGCCTCTTTGCCACCGCGTAAAATAACGGCATTACCCGACTTCAAGCAAAGCACCGCAGCATCAATCGTCACGTTAGGGCGCGATTCATAAATCATTGCAATGACGCCCAATGGAATTCGCATTTTACCCACTTGGATACCGGAAGGCTGCGGCTGCATATGACTAATCGCGCCTAAGAAATCAGGTTGTGCTGCAATCTGAAAGACCGCATCGGCTATATTTTTTATCGCGCTTTCATCCAGAAGTAATCGGTCCAGCATTGCGGCACTGAGGCCCGAGCTCTTGGCATGATCGATATCGAGCCGATTTGCTTCTAAAATAGCTGGTGTCGCCGCAATGAGGTTATTGCCAATCAAGGTCAGTAAGTTTTTACGTTTAGCATTACTTAAAGAAGCGATTTGATGCTTTGCAGCAGACGCTTTTTTTGCAGTCATTTGAATATCGAATGTCATATATTTATCGCTTCCATTATCTATCGTCGTCATCAATTTGATGCAGTTTTATTCGTTAGAGTGTGTTTGTCTTAATCAGTACCATATGATCGCGGTGTATCGCTTCCTCTCCGTAGCTAAAGCCAAGTACGGACATTATCCGACTACTATTGAGCCCTTTTATTGACTGTAACTCCATGTGCGAATACAGGCTAATGCCTTTAGCAATAATGTTACCTTGATATATAACGTCAACGGCTTCGTTACTTTTAAAGTTACCACTTACTTCCGTTATACCCACTGCAAGCAGTGACGCACCTTTTTCAGTTATCGCGACAAAGGCACCTAAATCGAGTGTTAGCGCGCCTTTTGATTTTACCGTATGCGACAACCAATGATGTCTTGCAGAACGTCCGCTATATGCCGCACTAAACAAAGTGCCTGGACATAAGCCTTGTGCCAATGCATCAAAAACCTCTGATTTTTTGCCATTCACCAACAGTGTTTGCACCCCGCTCTCACAGCATTTTTGTGCCGCTTGTAGTTTGGTAATCATACCGCCGGTGCCAACTGCACTGCCTGCGCCACCAGCGAGCGCAGTAATATCCGGTGTAATCATTGCCACACTAGATATGAGTTTTGCGGACAAATTCTTTCTTGGATCGGCATCAAACAAACCATCAACATCGGTGCAGATAATCAGCGTATCGGCCTGTGCAACCAGTGCTGTATGAGCAGCAAGATTGTCATTGTCACCTACCTTAATCTCGTCCACCGCCACAGTGTCATTTTCGTTTACGATAGGCAAAGCGTGATTAATCAGCAGTTCGCGTAAAGTATTTTTGACATTAATATAGCGACGACGGTCGTGCAGGTCGTCAAGTGTTAGTAAGATTTGAGCACACGGAAAGTCAAAAAATCGCGCCCAATTGGCCATCATTTGCGTTTGTCCAATAGAAGCCATGGCTTGCTTTTCTGCAATCGAAGCTTGTTGCCCAGCTTTTATTGAGCGCCGTCCTGCAGCAATACTTCCACTAGAAACAACGATGACCTCTTTACCCTGTTGACGACTTGCTGTTATAAATTTTGCGATCGATAAAAGATATTCGGCGCTGCAACCGTTGCCGTTTGGAGAAATTAAGGCGCTGCCGATTTTTATTACGGCCCGTTGCCATGAGAAAGGGGTCATCATTCGTATTTTGTTACAAAATATTTTTAAGCACCGAGAATACTAAAATTGACCCAATAAACAAGCAAAAACGGCCATTACACGCTTAAATAAAGCACACAATTTATGAGGGATTGAATGTCACGACTATTATTTATGCTTGAAGTGGTTACAATACAGCCCAAAATAATAAGATAAACACGTAGTAGCTTTTTGCAAGCGAGATCTGCAAGCGCAAAATCTGTTGGGGAAGTCATTGACACAATGAACTCACCAATGCTCTATATCAGAGGCACTATCAAACCATCGACCAATCGGTAACGGGGAAACAAACATGTCATTAAAGCAAGTCTCGCTTGTTGCACTTTTATGTGTAACCGGCTTTCTTTCTGTAAATAGCAACGCAAGTTCTGCCATTCAACAAACTAAAGGCGATTTCGAAGACAAATTCCGTCAGCTTGACGAAGTATTGCCTACGCCTAACGTATACCGAAATGCTGCGGGTGAGCCAGGCCATATGTATTGGCAGCAAAAAGTCGATTACGTCATTGATGTAAAACTTGATGAAGCAAAAAGACGCTTATCTGCTTCTCAGGTAATTACTTACAAGAATAACTCACCTGACACATTAAAGTATTTGTGGATCCAATTAGATCAAAACAAATACCGCGCAGATTCCATGTCTGCTCTTACAAATACCTTTGGTGGAATTGGTAACCGAGGTCCAGCGACACAAAGCGCCGACGGTGACTCTCCTGCACGATTAAGCCTAAGTGCACTGCGTAGCCAACAGTTTGTTGAAGACACAGAATTAGGCTACGACTTACAAAAAGTGACTGACAGCAAAGGCAATGCGCTTAAATATGTGGTTGTTGGTACCTTAATGAGAGTTGACCTTCCAACACCTCTTAAGCCAAATGCTAGCACAAAACTGAACATCGACTTTGCATTCAATATTGTCGAAGAAGATGCGGTATCAGCACGCGCTGGATACGAACATTTCCCTGATGACGAACGCGAAGGCGGCAACGATATCTTTTTGCTTGCGCAATGGTTTCCGCGTTTAGCGGCTTACACTGACTACGAAGCATGGACCAACAAAGAGTTTATTGGTCGCGGCGAGTTTACCTTAGAATTTGGTAACTATGATGTCAGTATAACCGTTCCTGCTGACCACATTGTGTCATCAACAGGCGCATTAGATAACGCAAGTGACGTGTTAACCAGCACACAGCGCAAGCGTTTGAAAGAAGCTGAAACAGCTGAGCGTCCGGTATTCATCGTTACTGCAGACGAAGCCTTAGAAAACGAAAAAGAAGGCACTTCAAAATCAAAAACGTGGCGTTTTAAAGCCGAAAACGTGAGAGATTTTGCTTGGGCAAGTTCACGTAAATTCATGTGGGATGCAAAAGGATATAATCAAGGCGGAGACGAGCGTCCATTAGTAATGGCGATGTCTTTCTATCCAAAAGAGGGTGGCGATTTATGGAAGAAGTACAGCACCGAGTCTGTTATTCATACCATGGAAGTTTACAGCCGTTTCTCGTTTGACTACCCGTATCCGGTTGCACAATCTGTAAACGGTCCAGTAGGCGGCATGGAATATCCTATGATCACCTTCAATGGCCCGCGCACCGAGCTGCAAGATGACGGCGACCGTACATATTCTTTGGCTGAAAAACGCTTTTTAATCGGCGTTGTCATTCACGAAGTAGGTCACATTTACTTCCCAATGATCGTTAACTCCGATGAACGCCAGTGGACGTGGATGGATGAAGGTTTAAATAGCTTCTTAGACGGTGTTGCGGGTCGTGAGTGGGATCCAACTATTCCTTGGGGTGTTGAGCCACGTGATATCACAGGCTACATGAAGTCGAGCACTCAAGTTCCCATCATGACGCAATCAGATTCTGTTCTACGTTTAGGTCCAAATGCTTATACCAAGCCAGCGGCTGCACTCAATATTTTACGTGAGACTATTCTGGGTCGCGACTTGTTCGATTTCGCATTCAAAGAATATGCCCAGCGTTGGAAATACAAGCGCCCTACACCTGCTGATTTTTTCCGCACCATGGAAGAAGCTTCTGGTGTTGATTTAGATTGGTTCTGGCGCGGTTGGTTCTACTCAACTGATCACGTTGATATCTCTTTGGATCGCGTTTACAAATTACGTTTAGATACCCAAGATCCAGACATCGACTTTTCTCGCCAGCGTGACGCTGAAATGGAAAAACCATTGTCTCTTACTGACGAGCGTAACAAAGCTGAAGGTAAAGAACTGTGGGTTGACCGCAACAAAGACGTCAGTGATTTTTATGACGAAAACGATCGCTTCACTGTAACGAATAAAGAGCGTAACAAATATCGTTCATTCCTCAAGGATTTAGACCCTTGGGAAAAACGTGTGTTTGAACGCGCAGTTAAAGAAGACAAAAACTACTATGTTTTAGATTTCTCTAACCACGGTGGTTTGGTCATGCCGATTATCCTCGAACTAGAGTTTGAAGATGGCACGAAAGACAATATGTATATTCCAGCTGAAATTTGGCGCCGCACTCCTAAAGCTGTATCAAAGCTTGTTGTGACTGAAAAAGAAAAAGTGTTGAAGTCAGTAACTGTTGATCCTCGTTGGGAAACAGCAGATGTTGACGTTGAGAATAATCACTATCCTCGCCGTATCATTCCTTCACGCATAGAAGCTTACAAGTCTGACAGCAGCAAAAAAGGTATCAGACGTGACCTGATGCAAGACAGCAAAACTAAGCTAAAGTCTGATGAAGAATTGGAAAAAGACGAAAAAAAAGACGATGAGAAATAGTTACTAATATGAACTTAAGAAACTCATCAAAAACGACGACACAAGTGACATTTTTGTCACTTGTGTTTTCGTTTCTAACGCGTTTTAAAACCATCACGGCGGCAACGCTTGGTTCAGTTGCTATCACTTGTTTTTTCACTGCCTCTGTGGGTATCAGTGTATTTAACATTGATAGTGCCGGCGCTCATCAGCAAAAAATGGCAATTACTACCGTGCTTTTTAATCCTCGAACTAACAACCTCGAAATCATGCACCGATTCGATTTGCACGATGCCGAGCACGCTGTAAAGGAAATCTTTGATGGCGATGCAGATATTATGCAGAGCAAAAAGACGCAATCCGATTTTGCTAACTACGTAGTAAAGCGTTTTGCCATATACAACATGCAAAAAGAAGAGTTACCGCTTACTTTTGTTGGAACAGAGCTCGAGGGTCAACATTTTTGGGTGTATCAAGAAACACCTGCGCCTGGCGACTTGGAAGGGATGTACATTCAGCACAATGCACTTAGAGATATCTGGCATAAACAGACTAATACGATCAACGTCGAAGGCATGGGTGACATTCAAACATTAACTTTTACTGACAGCACTGAGTTATTAAGTGTAGAGTTTACGCACCATTAGTGCTGTAATCGACAGTTTAGACTAACGTAGCTTCAACGCTATACTGCAACAATGAGAGAAACCTATGTCAGATAAACAATACAATCCCTTAGACGAATTCAAAAATAAGAAAAACATTGTTTGGGTTCTTATGTCAGCCTCCATGTGTATTTTCATTTTGTTCGTATTGTTTAGTGGTGCAGATGTCGGCGTTATTGATTCAGTTTATAGCGTCATGCTCTGGTGCGGTATTTTCGGCGGCATCATTGCACGCTACATCGATAAGAATGGTTGGTTAGGTTTCGGTATCGGCAGTGTGTTCGGCATGCTTTGCTTTATCCTCGCGCCGCTCATTTCTTAACTACCACTCTACCTTCTGTGTCACTATGACAGATAAACGCAACGGCCGGAAAGTACCGTCCGGTCGCTTCTCCCGTTTGGCTAAGTTTGGCGGGCTCGCGTCAGCTGTCGCAGGAAACATCGTTAAAGGCACAACACGGCAAATTCTCAGTGGCCAACGCCCTTCATTAAATCAATCCTTACTGAATACCGACAACGCAGTGTCTATTACAAAGCGCCTAGCGCATATGCGTGGCGCAGCGATGAAGCTCGGTCAGCTACTCTCTATGGACGCTGGCGAACTACTGCCCGCTGAATGGGAGCCCATACTCTCTCGTCTGCGCCAAGAGGCCGACCCGATGCCGAAAGCGCAATTGCTGCAAACCTTAGAGGCGGCATGGTCAAAAGACTGGCATCAACAGTTTAGCTATTTTTCATTTGACCCCATTGCTGCCGCCAGTATTGGTCAAGTTCACAGAGCAACGCTGAAAGACGGGCGCGAACTGGCGATTAAAGTGCAGTATCCGGGCGTGCGCGAAAGCATCGACAGCGACATTGATAACGTGGTGAGTTTAATCAAACTCACCGGTGCACTGCCAAAGCATATCGATTTAACCGACTTGCTCAGTGAAGCAAAAGCGCAGCTTAAAAATGAAGCTGACTATTTGCAAGAGGCTGGGTTTTTAAGTGCCTATCGGGCAAATCTAGCTAACGACCCCCACTTTGTCGTACCTTACGTAGTCGATGAGCTAACTGACCAGAATATACTCGCTATGGAGTACATTGAGGGATTGCCAATCACGGATGTTAGCAATATGACATCTGATGTCATTGATGCTGTGTGCACTCAATTAATGCGCTTAACTTATGAAGAACTGTTCCAGCACAAACTCATGCAGAGCGATCCTAATTTTGCAAATTATTTGTATCAGGCCGATAGCAAAAAAATTGTGCTGCTGGACTTTGGTGCTTGCCGAAATATCTCACAAAACACATCCTTTCATTATCTTGCCATGGCTCATGCAATGCAGCGCCAAGATAAAAAAGACATGCAGAGTGCATTATTTGCGCTAGGATTAGTTGATAATGGCATGAGTTATTCCGCTATCGATACTGTCCTTAATGCTTGTTTAGAAGCCAGTGCTTGTCTGCAAAGTGAGCATGGTTACAACCTAAAACAAGAACAATTAATTAAGCGAATTCAAGAAGTCAGTATGCCGTTGGTTATGGATAAGACCGCCGTAGCGTCTCCGGTATTTGATGTCGCCTTGGTAAATCGAAAAATTACAGGCATGATACTACTGGCAAATAAACTCGGTGCG
This sequence comes from Glaciecola nitratireducens FR1064, assembly GCF_000226565.1. NCBI lineage: Bacteria > Pseudomonadati > Pseudomonadota > Gammaproteobacteria > Alteromonadales > Alteromonadaceae > Brumicola > Brumicola nitratireducens. Next base: position 4,023,828 of record NC_016041.1, read on the forward strand.
ACGCTAGATTTCAAAGGTGTACTCGCTCCTTACTTAGCGCGAAGAGATGATAGTTAAGTTAGCATTAAGACTTTATTTCATTTTTTGTCATTTAACTTTGCAACACTGAATCACTTATTCTGGAACATTATATGGACGAATTGTTAGCGTTAGGAAAGGCACTGGTCCCCTTTATTTTTACTATTTTGATTGTGGTGCTGTTTTTAATTGCTTCGCATAAAGTTTTGCTTGGAAATAAGAGTCTACAGCAGGAAGCGAAACTGCCGCGACAGTTAATTTTGCTGGTTCTCTACATAGTAGGGCTTATTGGAATTGCAATAGCACTGCCGGTCACTGAAAGCACTCGGAATCAGGTGATCAGTTTAATTGGTATATTGCTATCGGGCGTTATCGCCTTCTCTTCCACCACGATTGTGGCAAATGTAATGGCAGGCATCGTCATGCGTTTCACTATGCCATTTCATATTGGCGACTTCATTCGAGTCGATGGTTTTTTCGGAAGAGTAACTGAAAAAGGACTTTTTGATACCGAGATCCAAACTGAACAGCGTGACCTTATTGCGTTTACAAACTCGTTTTTAATTTCGCACCCTCTTCAAGTCGTGCGCTCTTCGGGCACTATTATTTCAGCAAGCCTGTCTCTCGGTTACGATGTTCATCATGCGCGCGTTGAGCCTTTGCTTATTAAGGCGGCAGAGCAAAGTGGTTTGGAAGGTCCATTTGTGCAAGTTTTAGAACTGGGTGATCATGCCATTACCTATCGAATTTCTGGTTTACTCACAGAAATAAAAAGTATGATTTCATCGCGTTCTACTCTTTATGTGAACATTATGGATTGTTTGCATGATGACAATATAGAAATTGTGTCGCCTGGCTTCATGAACCAACGCAAATTACCAGATGATCTGTCTGTGCTGCCAGTTAAAGCAACTTCCCGCAAAAAACCACTAGCAGAAGGTACGCCAGAGGACGTCATATTTGATAAAGCAGAAGAAGCGCAAACAAAAGACCGCACCGTGAAAGACTTACTAGAGCAGTTGGCGCAGTTAGAAATAGACATAAAAGCAGCCGAGGGCGACAGAAAAGCACAAAAACAAGCTGAATTTGCGGCGCTAAAGGAAACTATTGATGAGCTGCAGAGCAAAAAAGTTAAGAGTGACGAAACATGACACAACATTGGTTGTTTAAAACTGAACCTGACGCCTTTAGCATCAGTGACTTAGCGAGTCGTCCAAAAAAGCGGGAAGGCTGGGACGGTGTTCGCAATTATCAGGCTCGCAACTTCATGCGAGACGATATGAAGGTGGATGATCTTGCGTTTATTTATCACTCTAGCTGCAAGCATATTGGCATTGCTGGCTTAGCCAAAATCAGCAGAACTGGTTTAGTTGATAACGCCCAATTTAATCCTGAAAGCCGCTATTTTGACCCTAAATCAACGCCCGATAAGCCACGATGGTGGATGGTTGAACTAGAACATATAGAAACTTTCACTGAGATTTTGCCTTTGGCTGACATTAAACAAATACCCGATATCACCGAACTAGGCTTAGTTAAGAAGGGCAGTCGACTGTCAATAATGCCAGTGAATGCAAGTGAATTTGATGTACTGTTGGCGCACGCAAAACGCAGTTAGTGCTAGCCGAACACCAAACTCAAGCAATAAGAGCGCTTAGTATGGCTGCTCCATGGAAAACGGCATTTCAGTGACATCGCTTGCTTTCATCGGGTTGCCAATCATTTCATCATATGGAGAATCGTGCGTCATTACTGCATTGTCAACTTTACAATGTTCGAACAAATCTCGAACCATTTGGGAGTTGTGAAAGCGCATCGGACTGCCTTTTTTGTCAGTGACAAAACCCGTTTCACCAGCGATTGTCACTTTAACTAAATAAACATTCATTTCAAAGGACTGTACCTCTATCCGTTCAATATGATGAGGCTTCCTTGCTAACTGGGACATAGGATATTTTGTGTTCATACTCGACTAATTATTGCTGGATGGCTTAATATAAATACCGAATTATGCAGTAAAAGTTCATTTCAAAAAATTTCAGGAACCTTCCAAGTATGCATGTGTCAAAACTGTTATGCTTGAAGTTCAAAAGTTGAGCTATACTTTACATTAGTCGTTAACGAAAACGCGTAGCAGCAGCTTACCATAAAGTTCTTAATAACAAACCGACAGAACAGATCGTTACAGAATAAATGATGAGCGCTTATGAATAGCAGCGCTTAGGAACAGCATTCAACATCAGTTACATTTTATTATATAAATAGAGAGGTAAGAATGTCAGACCAGGAAACTCAATCACCGAATCAAATGACGCAAATGAAACCGTATTTAATTGCCGCTGGTGTCTTAGTCGTGATCTTAGTCGTGGCATTCTTTTGGTCCGGATCGGATGAAGAGGTGCCGGTGATTTCTGCGCCTGTTCCGGTCACATCAGTACAACCGACCCTTAATGAGATTGCAGCCGCAGACGAGCTTGAAAATACGCAAGATGAGTCAGATGTTTTTGAAGGTACGCCTGAAATACAGCCGCTTGAAATAGAAACGGGCCAAGACATTGAGCCACTGCCTGAAATTGTTGCACCTGAACCTTTAGATGAAAGTGATGACGCAGTGAAAAGTGCATTTGTTGCCATAGCGAGTTCGCCACTGGTTGCTGAATATCTTGTTGACGATAGTTTACTGCAAAAATTCGTGATCAACGTTAACAGCATTGCAAACCAGGAGATGTCGCGAAATCACAGCCTAATAGCGCCACCTGAAGAAAAGTTCAGCGTTTATCAGCAAGCAGATCGCCAGTGGATAGACGCAGACAGCTTTAAACGCTACAACCCCTACATAGATGCACTTGAATCGATGAGTACAGATGATTTAATTGAAATCATGAACACGTATCGTCCAACCTTAGAAGCTAAGTTTGCCGAAATCTCAGCACCCAATACCACGTTCAATGATGCGTTATTGAACGCCATCGATGAACTGTTAGATACGCCAATTGTGCCTTTACCTATTGAAGTATATTCGGATAGCGTTATGTTCAAATTTAAAGACGAGAAGCTTGAGTCTTTATCTGCTCCGCAAAAACAATTGATCAGAACAGGGCCAGAAAATACCCGCAGAATTAAAGATGTATTACGCAACTTACAAGACGCGTTAAAAGAGTAATATGGATTTAGGTAAGCTAACGCAGCAACTCACCGACGCTTCTCCTACAAGGCAATTACCGCCTGTAGATAAATGGGATCCACCTTTTTGTGGCGACATGAACTTGGTGATTAAAAGCAGCGGACAGTGGTGGCACGAAGGGACTCCCTTCACTCGCGCCAAGCTGGTTAGCTTATTTTCCAGCGTACTTAAAAAAGAGGGAGATGCATATTTTCTTGTCACCCCCGTCGAGAAAATTGGCATTCAAGTAGAAGACGTTCCTTTTGTTATTGTTGATTGGCGTTTTGAAAAAGAAGCGTTAATAGTAAAAACCCAAATTGGCGACGAAGTAGAAATTGGCCCAGATCACCCCATAGAATTACGGCCATTTGCTGCAGAGAATGCTGACGCAGAAGGCGCTACACCCCTCGTTCCATACTGCCTGATTAGACGTAATTTATGGGCAAGGCTGCACCAGAATGTCATGTACCAATGGGCAGAAATTGCGACGCCAACAAGCACAGAAAAAGGCAATGAATTGCTGATAAAAAGTAAGCAATATACGTTCAGTTTGGGTGTGTTTTAGCCCCCGTTTTTGTAAATCAACTATTTGCTACCAAAGGCATTTGTCATACCCACCATACGCTGTATGTTGTCGCTCAATGCTCTCGCATTATCTTCCATTTCCTGAGCAAGAAAGGCGTTATCGTCCGCTACTGTTTGGATAGCCGAAATATTGTTTTCGATATTGGTGCACATGCCGTCCTGCGTCTCTGTTGCACTTACAATCCCCGTTAGATGGTCAGAAATACCCTCTATCATTGTGTAGATATCTTGAATTGAATCCGCCGACTGATTTGCCTGCTCAGCACTAGTCACCGCATTGTCGCGGCTTTCATGCATTTTGTGCACCCATTCTTGCAAGGTGGTGCGCATTTGCGCAAGACTGTTCATCGTATTAGCCGCAGACTCTTGAGTGCGCGTTGAAAGCGCTCTTACTTCATCTGCTACAACCGAGAAACCACGTCCCGATTCTCCCGCTCGCGCTGCTTCAATAGCCGCATTCAATGCCAATAAATTGGTTTGATCCGCGATAGAATCGATCTCACCGATCGTTTGCGACACATTATCAGACGCATTCATTAAATCATCGGCAGTGACCGAAGCCTGCTCTACTATGCCAGCTAGACCACTCACGCCATCACGACCTTTGACAATAAGCTCCTTGGCGCTTGCGCATCGCTCATTTGCTTGTTTAACCTGCTGATTGGTCTCTTCTGTACTTGCCATCACCGTTTGACTGCCGGCAGACATTTGCTTTATTGCTTCAGAAATCTGCTTCATTTCAACTTGTTGTCGCTGAATACCTCTAGTGGTTCTCTCAACCATGGCAAGCGTACTTTGCGCAATGATGTTTAACTCTCGAGTTGCGTCTAATGTGCGACCTAATATCGTCCTTCGCATTGCTTTTTGAATACCCAGATGAAATTTAACGACTCCTGATATACCGTGACCAGAAAGCACGTGGCGGCTGACGCTGTCATATTCTTGTTTTAAATCGCTCGCCATTTTAGGAACATCAATTAGCTCAGTTTTGAAGATAAATAAACCTATTATGGCCAAGGCGATAATTGGCAAGCCTGCGTACCAATCAGACATCAGGGAAGTAAAACCGGCAGCAATGATCAATATTGTGAGAAAAAGTAGCGCTTTTTGTGTATAGCTCAGGTCAACCCTTTGTATCTTTTTACCTTCATTGATACGTTTGTAGAACTCGCTTGCTCGAGACACTTGCTCTGCTTTTGGTTTGACTCTGACTGATTGATAACCAACAAGTTTGTCATTCTCATAGATTGGCGTAATAAAAGCGTCAACCCAATAGTAGCTGCCGTCTTTGCATAGGTTTTTAACAATACCATGCCACGATTCGCCTTTTTTAAGATGCTCCCAGAGATCTTTGTAGGCGGCTTTTGGCATATCTGGGTGGCGCACAATGTTGTGATTTTTACCAACAAGCTCTTCTGATGTAAAGCCAGCTACCTCGCAAAACACGCTGTTTGCATAGGTGATGATGCCCCGAGTGTCGGTTGTTGAAACCAATTCAACTGAACTTGAAAAAGTGACTTCTTTATTATTGATGGCTTGTCCGCGACGCATAAACTCAACCTTTTTAGATTTACGGCAAAGCCGTAGCCCGCTGTTCCTACAGAATTAACATATATATTTATGCATTTAGTACATAATGCTTTGATTTGCTCATTATTTTATCCTAATGTGTACCCATACGACATCGCACACAAACTAGGATGAAAATAAATAGAATGATCAAGAATCTATTCCATCAATCACACATAGCGAAAGTAGCGCTTGTGTCTGCAGCTATACTAGTAGCAACTCACGCTCAAGCAGCAACGCATATTTTTGCGAGTAATCTAATCACTTCTGAAGACTCAAAAATGCAGAATGATAAGACTGTTATCGTCGAAAATAACAAAATCATTAGTATTGTTGACGGAATTGATCAGGGTGGTGAAGGCGATATTTTTATCGATCTAACCGGCAGTACATTGATGCCTGGCCTTATGGATATGCACGTGCATTTGTCTTCACAGAACGAAGGCCCTAGTTCGTACATGAAGCGCTTTACTGACAACGAAGCTGATTATGCTATTGCCGCTGTCGATTATGCACACAAAACAATCATGGCGGGTTTTACAACTGTTCGCAATCTGGGCGATAGTAACAATGAGACTGTTGCGCTGCGCAAATCAATTAACGAAGGCGTCAGCGTTGGCCCACGCATTTACACGGCAGCGAAATCAATCGCTACAACGGGCGGTCATGCCGATCCAACAAATGGCAGCAGCACAGAAATTATGGGTGACCCGGGCCCAAGAGATGGTGTTATAAACGGTATTGCCGAAGCTAGAAAAGCGGTTCGTCAACGCTATAAAGACGGCGCAGATTTAATTAAGATTACGGCAACAGGCGGCGTATTAAGCGTTGCAAAAAGTGGACAAAACCCACAGTTCATGACCGATGAGCTTGAAGCCATTGTACAAACGGCCAAGGATTATGGCATGACCGTCGCAGTTCACGCTCACGGAAAGGAAGGCATGAGACGCGCTATTCTTGCAGGCGTTGACTCCATTGAGCATGGTACTTACATGGACAAAGAAATTATCAAGCTAATGCGCAAACATGACGTGTATTATGTTCCTACTATTTTGGCAGGTAATTTTGTTGCTCAAAAAGCAAAAATAGACGGTTATTTTCCTGAACTAGTGCGCCCCAAGGCACTCGCCATTGGTCCGCTGATTCAAAAGACATTCGCAAGAGCACATGAAAATGGTGTGTTGATTGCCTTTGGTACTGACTCTGGCGTTTCTGCCCACGGCGATAACGCGCAAGAATTTGCGCTAATGGTGGAAGCCGGTATGTCAGAAATGGATGCTATTCGTTCGGCCACGCTCAACGCAGCAAAACTGCTAAAAATAGACAAAGAGTTAGGTACGGTGACCCAAGGTAAATTAGCTGACTTGGTTGCGGTGAAAGGCAATCCTCTTGAGGATATTACGCTGATGGAAAAAATCGATTTTGTGATGAAAGACGGAAAAATCATTAAAAGCTAAGCCAATGTAATTGCTGACACGAATGTATGATATAAGCAGCATCAGCACGTTCACTAAACATTGAAGTGTTAACAATAGTTTTGAACAAGCAGCCTAATTAGGCTGCTTGTTTTTTGTAGGGCGAATAAATTATGTCTGACGTTCGCTAAGTAAAAATTCTTCTTTTTATAAGCTGAGATGCTGTGTCCATAAAAACGAAAATTCAGGGAATGATCAACTCTAAACACATGCTGCCAAGCATCACGCTAGCATCCTTATTAGAATCTACGATTGTGCCAATTCCGCTAGAGGCCCTGCTTGTTCCGCTCATGCAAAAAAGACGTGAAAAGCTTTGGTTAATTGCATTAATGGCAACAATAGGTTGTCTCATTGGCGCAATGTTGGGGTATTTATTCGGCCATTTCTTATTTGACTTGATGCGCGATATCATCATGCAGTACCTAACTACTGAAGAACAATTCTCCAGGTTTCAAAAGCGCATGGAAACAGACGGATTTTGGTTTATATTTAGTACAGGTATAACACCAATACCATTACAAATAGCGATGTTAGCGGCAGGAGTTACCGCGTATTCCATTCCACTATTTCTATTAGCAACAGCAATGGGACGCGTCATTCGCTACTTTGGGCTTGCAGTACTCGTATATTATTTCGGTAACAAAACCGAAAAGCTAATAAAAAGGTATAAATGGCAAGCTGTGGCATTGGCCTCGTGCATTGTTGTGCTGGTCTGGTGGCTAATTATTTTTAAATGATCGCATTTACGCCTGTGCCGCGACGCATAAATTAATAACAATAATGAATGAAAACGATAAAGGAAAAATCATGAAAAAATTACTTTCACTTAGTTTAGCTTGTGCTCTGTTGAGTGCTTCAGCGTTATCAACTGCTGCACCGATTGGTGACAAAATTAAAACAGCAATGGCGTCAGACATTCGAAGCGCTGCAGAAGTTGAACGCGACAGAAACCGCAGACCAGTGCAAACATTAGAGTTTTTCGGCCTTGAAGACAACATGAGCGTAGTCGAGCTAATTCCAGGCGGCGGTTGGTATACTAAATTACTAGCACCTGCACTAAGCGAAAATGGCGAATTCTATATCGCGATTGGCGCTGGACGAGTTAAAGAAAACATGGCCGGCGTAGCGGGTTTTGACAAAATGAAAGTCATTGCTGAAGACGCAAGCAGCTACCGTGAAGAAGGCGCTCGCAACTATTCTCTCAAGGCGACAACCTTGGGCGTAAGCGATGTTGATATGGTGCTGACCTTCCGTAACTATCACAACTTTGGTGAGCAAGGTCGCAAAAAGATGAACGAACTTGCATTTGACGCACTAAGACCCGGTGGTATCTATGGTGTAGTAGATCATACAGCGCGTCATATGGAGCCATCAAACAGCAGCAATCGTCGTCGTATTGACCCGGTTTTAGCGATTAAAGAAATTCAAGAAGCTGGTTTTGTCTTAGTTGACTACAGCAACTTACACTACAGAGAAGATGACGAGTTAGAGTATGAAGTAGGCGCTCGCTCAGTATCTGGAAACACTGACCGCTGGACAATGAAGTTCATGAAGCCTAAAAGCTAATATAAAAATCTAGCAGTAAATAAAGCACCCAGAAATAAAGTAAATAGTGTCGGTGCTGAATTGTTGAGCTTAAGCTGTAAGTCAACTTTTCAGCATCGGCACTTTTTTCTATTCGGCTTTAGCGTACTGTTAGTGCAGGCTGTCTTTTTTTGGTCATATTAATGCAACACCTCCGTCACGTAACTGTCTGCATTTATTCATTATTCTGCAAGATAACTGCCATTAAAACGCCCTAAAGTGTTCCCGCACAGTCAATTGAACACAATAATTCTAATAGGGACGCTTTATGAACACCAAACTAAGTTACATCACCTTGGCTTGTCTAGCCGCACTCAATACCCAAGTAAAAGCAGAAGAAAGCGCTGAGCTAGCGGATTCTGCTGTTGAAAAAATTCAGGTCATTGGCAAAAGTGTTTCTTATGCAAATAACGAAACCACAGACTCGATGCTAAAGCAGCAAAGCAACCTTACTAGCGTGCTCGCTTCTATTGATAACTTGCCCGGTGTTTTGATCAACGAAGGTGACACCTTTGGTTCAGATGATTGGTCCACAACAATCTCTATTCGTGGTTTTCAAGTAAGTTTAGATGAACAACAAATAGGGATTACCGTTGATGGCATTGCAAACGGTAACTCAAACTATGGTGGCGGCGCAAAAGCGAACCGCTACATTGATACCGAAAACCTTTACCTTGTTGAAGTGTCTCAGGGTACCGCAGATATTGCATCGCGTTCGAACGAAGCATTAGGTGGTACGCTTAATTTCACCACCATCGACCCCACCCAAGAAGAGGGCTTTTTAACCAGTTTGTCATTTGGTGACTTTGAGGCACAAAAATACTTTTTGCGTTACAACACAGGTGAGATTGCCAGAGACACCTTCGCCTGGATTAGTGTATCGAGCAGCAGCAATACAGATTGGGTCAATCAGTCAGCTGAAAATAAAAAAGACCATTTGGCCGCAAAGCTAATCTCTGACTTAAACGAAAACTGGGGCTTAACAGCTTACGCTTCCTATGATGACTCGCACGAAGACAATTATCAGCGAGTTAGCAAAAGCCAGTTTGAGACGAATCCTGACTCGGATGGACTTACCTCAGAATGGACCGGTGTTCCTCACATTGACCAGCTATATAGAAAAGGATGGTCTACTTTACGCGAAAACTTTTTCACCTACTTAGCCCTCGATTACACCAATGACAGCCTGAGTTTTTCAAGCAACGTTTACTACCATGACAATGAAGGTCGCGGCGATTGGGTTCCTCCATATCTAAATGATTTAACAGATGACACTGGTAGAGCCGAAACGGAGCTGTCTTCAGAAACTACCTTCAGGGGCGGCAGTTCGAATGGCATTATCACATTCGTTAATCGCGACGGTATTGCTCTGTCTCCTACTGATGGTTGCGTTAGCTCAATCACCTTCCCGTATGGCGGAGCAGGCGCTGCATTTGACGCCGACTGCTTTGGCCCAGAAGCGATTCCGGTGGGTTCATACCGTCACTCTCACTACGCTAAACAGCGCTTTGGCTTGAACGCTGACCTTGCTTATACCATTCAAACTGAGTCGCTAGAAAACACTACTCGTGCTGGCATTTGGTATGAAGATTACAGCCGCGATGAATATCGTGATTGGCATAAAATTATCGATTCAGCATCTAGCTTCGAATTTGACAACACCCCCTACTGGATCCAATACGACAACAGTTTTGCTGTTGATACAACAATGCTTTATGTCGAAAACGAAACAGATTTTGACTGGATTAAAGCGCGTATCGGGGCTAAAAAATTCATCGTAGATCTAAGCAAGAATGACAACTTCGACGACAGCAAAGACGTTGATAATGTGAATTCTGATTCTGACGTACTCATTTCAGCCGGATTTGTTGCCAATATGCCGTTTGACGGTTTAGAACTGTTCGCCGGTTATGCTGAAAACTTCGCTGCGATTAAAGATACCGTTTTAGAAAGAGACGCATCAACGCTAACCGAAATTAAGCCAGAAACTGCTGATAACTTCGATGTTGGCTTTCGCTATAACTCAGATGTGATTGACGCAAGTGTCACCTTTTACAAAATTGATTTCGAAAACCGCGTCACCTTTTTACCACCTGATTCACCTGAACAAGGTATCGATTTTAATATTGGAACTAACGGTTCTTATATAAACGTTGGTGGTATTGAGTCTGAAGGTATTGAAGCATCAGTGAGCATTCAGTTATCAGAATACTTCAGCTTTTATGGCTCATTTACCAGCAATGAATCGACATACAAAGATGTCCCTAGCGAGTTGGGCTTGAATATACAAGCCGGTAACACCGTATTTGGTTCGGTAGAAGACATGTGGGTTGGCTCTTTGGATTATAACAAAGGCAATTACAGCGCAGGCTTGTCGGTTAAGCACGTAGGTGACCGCTTTATCGATGCAGCAAACTCGGTTGTTGCAGATGCTTACACCGTGACAGATTTATATGCTGGCGTGAACGTCGACTTAGCGGTTGAAGGCATTCAAAACATGCAGGTTAGATTTACCTTGAACAACCTAACTGACGAAAGTTATTTAGGCGGTATAGCAGGGCAGTCGGCATGGATTGGCGCACCTAGAACTGCTGCAGTAAATTTACAGTTTAGCTTTTAATTTAGCGAGTAAAAGGTTGTTTCCCAGTCTCCTTACAGAGGCACTTTATACACCCTGGCCGCATTGGTCAGGGTTTTTTTATTGATTTTAGGAATAGCAATAATGCTAAATTCAACGTCAGATTTTATTAAAAATATCGCCGCTTCTATCTTAGTGCTGTTGTTTAGCAGCATACTTTGTCTGGCCCACGCAGCGGCTTTAGCTAATGGCGATACATCGAAGTTAGTGATTGTCACCATTGATGGATTGCGTTGGCAGGAAGCTTTTGGTGGCGCTGATGCAAAATTGTTAAATAATAAAGATTTTGTCGAGAACATTGATGCACTTAAAACACGCTTTTGGCATCAAGACAAAGAAGAGCGTAAAAGGCGACTGATGCCTTTTTTAAATGACGTGATTGGCAAACAAGGCACGTTGATTGGCGATCGTAATAACGGCTCTATGATGTCTTTGACCAACAAGCAACGCTTCTCCTACCCTGGCTATAATGAAATATTCACCGGCCGAGTTGATGACAACCTTAATTCCAATGCAAAAATTCCAAACCCAAATATCACTTTTTTAGAATGGTTGAATAAGCGGTATTCAAACAACGGTCAAATTGGCATCTTCTCAGGTTGGGATGTATTCCCGTTCATTTTTAACCGAGAGCGCAGTGGCTTATTTATCAATGCAGGCTTTGAGTCAATGTCATATCCACATATGCAATCAGAAGCTTCGCCAGAAGGTAAAAAAGACGAAAAAATCGCTGCCCAAATAGAGAAAATGAATCAGTTACAAGCACAAATACCTAGCCCTTGGGAAGCTGTTAGACACGACGCATTCACCTATGGCTTCGCCAAAATATACCTGCAAACCGTGAAACCAAAAGTACTGGTGATTAATTTGGGCGAAACGGATGATTTTGCGCATAATGGAAAATATGATGCTTACTTAGACAGCGCAAAACAGAGCGATGATTATTTGCGTGATCTATGGACCACCTTGCAAAGCATGCCTGAATATAAAGATAACACCAACATGATCATAATCACCGACCATGGGCGCGGCAGTCATGCAGATGACTGGCAACACCATGCATCAAAACTAGCAGTGCAAAATTATATGACTGCACTGGACAAGTTTAAAGAGGGCATTGTTGGTTCGGAGCATATTTGGTTCGCCGCAATAGGGCCAAATATAAAAAGCCAAGGACTATTAAAAACACAGGACGAATTAACACAGTCGCAATTTGCTGCAACGGCACTAGCCCTACTTGGCATTGAAGTGAGTCATTATGATGCTAAGGCTGCAGCGTCTTTAACAGGAGTTATTTATGAATAGTTTTCGCCGTTACGCTATAAAAACCTTATTGGTTTCAAGCGGGTTTGTTCTCTTATTTATTAGCGCTTTTATTGGCTCAATGGTCGCTGCTAGCGAAGTTAATCCTTCGTCGATGCAATCAAGTTCAACGCCCGCTTCAAAGATTACACATGTCTTATTCGGTTCCTGCTCGCATCAAGATAAGGCCATGCCTATTTTTGATGCCATTTTGCAAGAGCCTGCCGACGGCTTTATATTTCTGGGAGACAATATCTATGGTGACACGGAAGATATGCAAAGCCTCGCTGAAAAATATAAAAAGCTAGGGAATAACCCCGGTGTCAAAGCTTTGATTAGTAAAGTACCGGTTTACGCTATTTGGGATGACCATGACTTTGGCGAAAACGATGCTGGAAAGCAATATCCGTTCAAAGCTGAGTCGAAAGAAATTATGCTGGATTTCTGGAAGGTTCCAAAAGACAGCCCCAGAAGATCAAGAGAAGATGGTATTTACGGTAGCTACGTTATAGCAAACCAAGATGCTAACTCTCAAAGCGATAAGATTGAAAAGACAAACGCAATTAGAGTGATTTTACCCGACTTAAGATACATGCGAGACGATCTCGAATCAGTTGGGCAAGTTACTTATTACACTGACCGTAAGCTTAAAGATATGGGGCCTTATAAACATTCAAAGGGCTCGATGCTTAGCGAGCAGCAGTGGCAGTGGTTGGAAGATGAGTTACAACAACCAGAAAGAATTAAGATTATCGCTTCAAGCCTGCAGCTCGTCGCGGATTTTACAGGTTGGGAATCGTGGGCCAACTTCGACGACCGTCAGCGCCTGTTCGATTTGATCAAGAAGCACAAAGTAAACGGCGTATTTATTATTAGTGGCGACACTCACTGGGGAGAAATATCGAAGTATGACACCGACATGGATTATCCACTTTGGGACGTCACTAGCTCAGGTTTAACTGAAGAATGGAAGCAAGTAAGCCCTAACAAACATCGTGTTGCAAACTATACTGATGAGGTTAATTATGGCTTTTTTAGCGTGGACTGGGCGGAAAAAGATCCTAGCATTCACTTCGGCTTAAAAGACGTAAAGGGTGCGGTTGTGATGCAGCAAAACATATCGTTATCAAGCTTATCGCCTTACTAAGCTCGCGCGCAACGGTGCGTTTATTTGTTTAAAAAGGCTTAATCCCTTAAGCCTTTTTTCACTAAATATCGGTAGGGTACTTCATCAACATCGCTGGCCACTAAAGTATGCTGCATAAAGCGGCAAAAGCTGGGCACGTCTCTGGTTGTGGAATGATCATCTGCGCAAATAGCGAGGGTTTCGCCATCCTGCATCTTGCGAATTTGTAGGCGGATCATCATCACTGGCTCTGGACAACGAAGGCCCATGGCGTCGAGTTGGTAATCCGCTTCTTCAAATATATCAGTCATGGCAGCAATTCAACGGTTTAGCGTAAAGCTAAATACCGTAATTCTCGCGGTATTGATTAATACTAGCGACAGCCTCAGCATTGCTTTCTTGTGCACTCAAATAAGCCACTACATCGGCTAGTGTCACGATTGCGATAACCTGGGTATCGAAGTCACGTTCCACTTCTTGAATAGCTGACAATTCGCCTTGTCCGCGCTCTTGGCGATCAAGGGCAATTAACACACCCGCCAAACTAGCATCGTGTTGTTTAATTAACTGCATCGATTCACGAATGGCGGTTCCTGCGGTAATCACATCGTCCACCAGCATGATTTTGCCTTGAAGCGGACTTCCTACCAAGTTGCCACCTTCACCGTGGGTTTTGGCTTCTTTACGGTTAAAGCAATATGGCACATCGAGATCGTAATCGTTAGACAAGGCAACCGCCGTTGTGGTCGCAATAGGAATGCCTTTGTATGCAGGGCCAAACAACACATCAAACTCAACACCCGCGGCCTGCAAAGCGGCAGCGTAGTAACGACCTAGTTTAGCTAAGTCTCCACCCGTATTGAACAAGCCTGCATTGAAAAAGTACGGACTAACGCGGCCCGACTTCAACGTAAACTCACCAAAACGCAATACCTTGCGCTCAATCGCAAATTCAATGAATTCTTTTTTGTAATCTTGAAGTTGAGTTGTCTGCATTTTTCGGCCTTTATCTTGAATCCGGTAACGTTAAGTTAAAATAGAGATATTTCAAATTATAAATAAGTAAAAGGCCTCAATTGAGACCTTTGTTTTTGTTCGCTTGCCTGTGTCTGCGTAAAAAACTTACGCTAGCGCACTTTTTTGAGCATCAAATAATTCCATAATGCCGTCTTTCGCTAGGCCTAACATTTCGTTCATTTCTTCTAAACTAAACGGTTCAGCTTCAGCAGTCCCTTGCACTTCAATAAGCTTACCTGTTTCAGTCATTACAACGTTCATGTCGGTGTCGGCAGCAGAGTCTTCAAGGTATTCAAGGTCGGCAATTGGGCTGCCTTTATAAATACCAACAGAAACTGCAGCAATCATATGCTTCATTGGGTTTGCTTTCAAAATACCTTTAGCGCGCATCCACGTTAATGCGTCAACTAGCGCAACACAAGCGCCGGTAATTGATGCCGTGCGAGTGCCGCCGTCAGCTTGTATAACATCACAATCAACGGTAATGGTATTTTCACCTAGTAGCTTCAAATCAACCGCTGCACGCAGTGAGCGCGCAATTAGCCGTTGAATTTCTAATGTACGACCACCTTGTTTGCCGCGAGCTGCTTCGCGATCAGAACGAGTATGGGTTGCACGTGGCAACATGCTGTATTCAGCAGTAACCCAACCTTTACCTTGGCCTTTCATAAAACGAGGCACACCCTCAACAACCGTGGCATTACAAAGCACTTTGGTGTTTCCAAACTCAATCAATACAGACCCTTCTGCATGACAAGTAAAGTTACGGGTAATAGTGACGGGACGGATTTGACTAGCAGTTCTGCCGCTTGGACGCATGTTTAACTCCTTAAAATTCAGGCGCGAATTATAGCGTAGTTAAGCAATGATCGGGAGATGTAAAACAAGCTTATCGAAAAAAAGTTGCGCAAGGGTCGTTTCCTAACGGCAAATATAGGCAAACTGCATGAGGTTTGCGTCAACTAGCTTATTAACAATGAACGAACATTGTTGCTCAATTTAAGCTTAAAGGCAGAGCGAACTTTCGACGAATATTCGGCCAATTTATGAAAGCCTGTTATTATACGCAAGCTTGTTGCTGGTTAGTAAAGGTTGAAACGACACTATTCAACCAGTCGAGCATTTCATTCAATTTGTATCACTTTTGTTGGCGTGCGCTTATTTGCGCATGCATTACTGAAAGTGTCATTAAGGAACACCTATGATTTACAGTATGACTGGCTTCGCTCGCCGTGAAATTAAAGCCGAATGGGGCAGCGCCGTGTGGGAAATTCGCTCGGTTAACCAACGTTACCTCGAAACTTTTTTCAGACTGCCTGAGCAGTTTCGCAGCCTAGAGCCGATTCTACGCGAACGTTTTCGCAAAGGCCTGCAGCGCGGTAAAGTTGAATGCGCATTACGCTTTAGCATGAATGACGCAAATGTAAGCGCCATTAACGTCAATGAAGACTTAGCCAAACAAGTGCTAGCTGCCGCCGCATGGGTGCAGAAACAAGGTGACGTTGCACAAACTAATCCGATTGAGATTTTACGCTGGCCTGGCGTTATTGCCGCGCAAGAAGCTGACATGGATACGATCCAAGCCGACATGTTGAAGGCCTTCGACGACACATTCAAAGACTTTGTGGCTGCACGCGCAAGTGAAGGCGACAATATGAAGGTGCTTATTCAGACGCGCTTAGAAGCAATTCAAAGCGAAGCAAATAAAGTGACTGAACATATGCCAAGCGTCATTGAATGGCAAAAAGACCGTATTCGCACCAAATTCACAGAAGCGCAGATTGAGTTAGACGCAACGCGTGTTGAGCAAGAAATGGTGTTGTTAGCACAGAAGATGGATGTTGCTGAAGAGCTGGATCGTTTGAATTCTCATGTGACTGAAACTATGTCGATTTTGAAAAAAGGCGGAGCTGTTGGTCGTCGTTTGGACTTTATGATGCAAGAGTTTAATCGTGAAGCGAATACGTTGGGGTCGAAGTCGATTAATACTGAGATAACGCAGTCGGCGGTTGAGTTGAAGGTGTTGATTGAGCAGATGCGCGAGCAGATCCAGAATATTGAATAAACCTAAACGACACATCTCCCATCAAAACGTAAGTGCCAAGCCATCAAGGCACTTACGTAACCCACACAAACTTAACCAACACCCTCAATCTCATCCAAAACCTCCTGATTAGCCTTACTCACCGGCAGCCTCTTAAAGGGACTAACATTCGCCCCACCAGTATTCCCAATAGGCACCAAACCAATCGCCGTTTTAGTAAAAGCGCCCACTAATCTAACAACCTGCCCAAACACTTCCCTAAAATCACGATAGCGCAAGCCATGTCGCAGCATTTTGTAATGAACCAAACAATGAAAGTAGGTTGAACGCTGCCCAATCACATGAGCATCCTCAAGCATCGAAAAGGCTTTTTTATGCTCACCTTGCGCTAAAGCGAGCTCATATTGATTCATTTTTTGCTTGATGAAGTGCCTAGTTAGCTTTTTATTTTTCACGTTTTTTCTCCGCTTTTTCTGCTGATTATGGAATGTTAAAGCACAACGCAACTACATAATATTAACACCCAGTGTTGAATATAGAGCTTAAAGTAACTCTAAGGTCAACATTCAAAACAGGCTTACCCTCTCGAGATCTAATTGAGAATCATTATCATTTGTATTTACAAATCAATTTAATCACTTTATGATCGCCAACCTCAACAACACATCAATAATTAAAAAGGAACGTTGCCGATTATGTCTTCTCCCCAAAACAAGCGCACAAATCTTGGCTCTCATGCACTGTTAACAACTCTCGCCCTTACAATGGGCCAAGCCTACGCAACTGAAACGCCTCAGTGCGATGAAACTGACAAAGAGTGCAGTCAGCAGGCTATCGAATTAATCAAAGTGCACGGTGTGCGTTACTCCGTATATAACGTCAAAGAGTCGGGTGACTTGCGAAGAGTTGCAGACTTAGTCGATACCCCACAAACCATTACAGTATTAACCAAAGACCAAATTGAAGAGTCGGGTAAAACAGACTTAAAGGAAATCCTAGCGGCGCAAGCTGGGGTAACATTAGGTACGGGTGAGAATGGTAACGCCTTTGGTGACCGTTATATTATTCGTGGTCACGAGGCGCGCTCGGACGTTTTCGTTGATGGTTTGCGTGACCCAGGCATGACCACCCGCGAAAGCTTTGCAACGCAGCAAGTTGAAATTACTAAAGGCCCCAGCTCCACTTTCGCCGGCAGAGGATCATCGGGCGGCGCCGTGAATAGCATTACCAAAAAAGCCTCAACGGCCTATGACTTTGGGCGCGTTGACTTGAGTGTTGGCACTGATGATCACCACAGAATAGTGGTGGACTACAACACGCCTATCGCAACTAATTTAGCCACCCGAATCAACTTATTAAGTACCGAAGAAGACGCTCCAAATAGAAATGGTATTGGCCGCAGCAGACAGGGTGCATTGCTATCAGGTCTCTATGATAATACCGATGATTTGCGCGTTTACTCCGATTTTTATTACTTAAAAGCCGAGGATACGCCCGACCTAGGCAGTTACCTCGACAGCGATACAAAAACTCCGGTTGAAGACATTCCAGTTTACGCACAAAGCAACGACTTCCTTGATTCTGAAGTGTTTGCTTTTACGCTTCGCACAGAATATGACATTAACGATAATCTCAAGTTTTTCAATGCTACCCGATACGGTGAAACCACCAATGGCTATTTATCAACCGGTGCTAACGGCAGTGTGCGCGCTGATGAAGACCCCTTCGCACCCGGCGGAAATACAATTGTGCTAAGTACGCATCAAGGCTGGCAGGAAGTAAAATACTTCGCCACTCAGTTCAACTTATTTTGGGATGTGAGCACCGGCAGTATCGATCACAAAGTACTGCTTGGCCTTGAATTTACCGACGAAAAAGTCGACAACGGATTCTATGACGTCAGCTATAACAACGAAACTAACTGCTTCACCTCAGGTCGCAGAGGCGTTAGCGCGGGCTACTGTTTACTTGATGAGTCTGGTGAGGTTTATCCAAATGCGAGTAACATTATTGGGCGTTCATTTGAAAAAGGTGACTCCGACGCCTTATTTTCAGCTAAAACCATAGCTGCTTACGTCATGGACACCGCTACAATCAACGAGCACTGGCAGGTGTTCTTTGGTTTACGCCAAGACACAATCGACTACAGCAACGATGTTGTTAGTAGAGGTGATGCAATTGACTATGCGTATAAAGATGATTTCTACAACGGACATTTAGGCTTGGTATACAGTATTTTTGACGACGCTAATATTTACGCAACTTACTCCACAGCAACGAATATCAACGGTGGCGAGTCGGACTTAGGCGCAAACTGCGGGTATGGTGGATTATGCGGTGACCCAGATCAAGCAGCAATGGCCGATCCGGAAACCGTTGAAAATATTGAATTTGGAACGAAGTGGTCAGTCTTAGACGAGAAGCTATTCATTGCCGCAGCATGGTTTCAATTAACCAAATACGACGTGATGGAAAGTGTAGGCGATGCTTATTCAACCTTAGGCACCTTAAATACCGGTAAGAACCGTGTTGATGGTATCGAATTAGCGATGAACGGTAATTTAACCGAGCAACTTAGTGTTCAAATCAGTGCTGCTAAAATGCGTTCGGAAGTGCTCACTTCAGTGGATGAAAGCAATGTTGGTCTTGAATTAAGTAACTTTGCGGGTGATAGTTTTTATATGCAGCTTCGCTACCAGTTAACTGACACATTCGCTTTTGGTGGTGACTTTACCTACAAGGGTGAAATGTATGGCGGACAACCCGATACCGCCGCGTCATATGATGCAACAAGAAATGAGTACAGCATTATTGTGCCAAATTACAGCGTGGTTAATTTATTCGCCAATTATACCGTGTCTGAAAATACCACCGTTCGCGTGAACATTGGCAACGTTGCTGATACTGAATACTGGACCGCTGCTTACAGATCTGGAGCATTCATGTATTTAGGCGATGCACGTTCAGCACGAGCCACCTTAACCTACGAGTTCTAACTAAACAGGAGCTATTTTAATGGTCTTGATTGAGCAGCTATTATCAAAAAAAGAAGTACATGAGTATCGGCAAACGCTTGATCAAGTGCCATGGAATGATGGCAAAGGAACTGCCATGGGTATGGCTGCATCAGTTAAGCTAAACGGTCAAGCTGATGCAAACCACCCTCAAGTTCAGGACCTAACAAATAAGCTGTTAGCAAAATTTGGGAGTACGCCCAAACTGATTTCCGCTGCACTTCCGCATCGCATTTTTCCACCTTGTTTTAACCGGTATTTAGAAGGTGAAACCTATGGTTTTCATGTCGATGCCGCGATTATGCGTATACCCAATAGCAATGAAGTACTGCGTTCAGATATGTCGATGACCACTTTTTTGTCAGAAGCGGATGAATATGAAGGCGGCGAACTGATCATTCAAACCGAGTTTGGTGAACAAAAAATTAAGCTCAATGCGGGTGATGCTGTTCTTTATCCATCCAGCAGTTTACATAAAGTTACGCCGGTAAGCAGCGGTATCAGAGTGGCGGCAATAACCTGGATGCAAAGCCTAGTGCCCAATGCACACATGCGAGAAACCTTATATTCACTCGACCAAAGCATTCAAGGCTTGCTGGCAAACCCTGCGGTTACTCGGGAGGAGCTCGATCGGCTACATCATGTTTATCACAATTTGATCCGTCAGCAATCGCAAGTATAGAGCAGAGAGAACGAATACATGATGGATATTGCCGTAAGATAGTGACACCAAGGTTTGATTGTGAAAATATAGCATGGTCGTTTGATAAGGATTAACAATGAAGCCCTTTATATTTTCTACCACCAAGTCGATAATTGGTGAAATAGGCGTTACAGCTAGAATTGCTGAACTATGCCATTCATTGAATATCACAAGACCACTCATCGTCACCGATAAAGGCATTGTTGATCTAGGCCTCATAGCGCCTATCGCCAATGCGTTTAATAATGCCCAAATGCAGTATTGGTGTTTTGATAAGGTTGTTGCCGATCCACCCGAAGCAATCGTAATTGAAACAGTAGACTATGCCAAACAAGCTAAAGTCGATGGTGTTATTGGCCTTGGCGGCGGTAGTTCACTCGATACGGCAAAGCTAGTTGCACTGCTCGCAAACTCAGAAGAAAGCATTGCTGATATCTACGGCGTCGACAATATTAAAGGCAAACGCTTACCCTTAATACTCATTCCAACCACCGCGGGAACAGGCTCAGAAGTCACGCCTATTTCCATTGTAACAACCGGTGAAACAACCAAAGCCGGCATTGTTTCAGCTGAACTATTACCCGACATTGCTTTACTGGATGCCAGTTTAACGGTCAGCCTACCGCCTCATATAACCGCTGCCACCGGCATTGATGCCATGGTGCATGCTATCGAAGCCTTCACCAGCGTGATTAAAAAGAATGTATTGTCTGATATGTTAGCGAAAAGCGCGTTGGATTTGCTTTCTAAAAACATTGTTGAAGCTACGTTTAACGGCGAAAATTTACAAGCTCGCCAAGCCATGCTGCTCGGCTCTTGTTTGGCTGGGCAGGCATTTGCAAATGCGCCCGTTGGTGCTGTGCATGCGCTGGCCTATCCATTAGGCGGACAGTTCCATATTGCGCATGGTTTAAGTAATGCCTTAGTGTTGCCGCATGTTATGACCTTTAATAAAAGCCATTGTGCCGATTTATATGCACAGCTCGCTGTTCACATTGTGCCTAGCATTAACAATGACGATGATGCTGATATTGAAAAAACCACTGATAGTCTCATTCACTATTTGCATGAATTAATAGCTAAACTGCAGCTGCCTCAATCATTAGCTGAATTAGGTATTGAAGAAAAGCACATCGACTCATTAGCCAATGACGCACTAGAGCAACAGCGTTTACTTATCAATAATCCTAAAGCAGTTTCATTAGAGGACGCGAAACAGATTTATCACAATGCGCTGAGTGGCCAACGCAATTAACCGTTAAATAGACAGTGAAATAAAGAGTAAAATAGAAAGCACAATGGAGAATAAATTGGACAGTAAACACTTAAATGATTTTGCTTACCATCTGCCAATAACCACAAGGTGGATGGACAATGACATGTATGGCCACGTTAACAACGTTAACTACTACTCCTACTTTGATACGGTCATAAATCAGTTTCTAATCGAAAAAGCCGATTTTGATCCTGTCACCAGCAAGCAAATAGGGTTTATCGTGAAGTCGAGCTGCGAATATCTTCGTCCGGTTGCTTACCCACAAAAGCTAACGGGTGCATTCAAAGTGATGCGCGTTGGCACTAGTTCAGTCGATTACGCGGTAGGCATCTTCAACGAAGACAATATACTCTCTGCTATCGGCTACCTAACTCATGTTTTTGTTGACCGCAGCACTCAAAAACCCATGCCGATAACAGGAAAGCTACTTGAGGCAATGACCTTAGCACTTGTCTAAGAGTAAAAACACGCTTTCGTAAACCTCGTCTTGGCCACGAAATCCACCAGCCACTTTACCTCGATACAGTTGAGTGATGTTGAAGTACTGCTGGTAAACCTCATGAACAGTTTCGCTCGGTACGCTAAACGGTGGGCCGGCGAATAGGGATTGGTCATAGTCGTAGGTCACAACAAACTGTTTGCAGGCCTTGCTTATCATGCGTAAATGTTGACTGTAACGATTTCGCAGGGGTTCAGGCAAAGCGACCAATGCGCCTCTATCGAACACGCCATCAATGCTGCCAACATCTTCTGCAGATAGAGTAAAAAAGTCACCTACGTAGACAATCAAATTCGCCACTGAGTATTTGCTTAAGCTGCCGTGCGATTCAATGTGAGGCTCTACACCTAAGTCTTCGAATAATGCTTTCACTGCGCTTTCGTTAAGCTCAATTGCCACAACCGACAAGCCTTTCGCTAGAAACCAGCCAATGTCTTTAGTTTTGCCACACAAAGGCACAAACACCCGACCATTCTCAGGCAGCTGCCATTGCTCAAAATACGCTTTTAATAAAGTATTGCCTTCATTTTCATGAAAGCCTATCTCATTCTTTTTCCAGCGGCGATGCCAAAAATCAGGTTCCATTAAGTCTGCCTTTTTCTTCTTTGTATTTAACAGGATTTATCTAGCGCTCTATTCATAGAAGCAATACGCGTACTTAGTGTAGAAATTCAAATACGACTTTGCTTATGCACCAGCTCTTCAACCTTAGCATGACTAAACTCGATTAACTCAGGATAAAAAGCAAGAAAACTAGACTGTAATTCTTGCTCATTGTGTTGAATAAATTCAATCGCTTCGTTTGCAAATAATACTCTATGACCTAGGCGTCTTTCAATCTGTAAGAATGAGCGTTCACAGCTTTCTGCATACTGATAATCAGACAACCAACGGTGAGTTAATAAACCCTCGCGAACTTGTTGAAAGCGCTCACTAATACTATGAGGATATTGTTCAACTTCAGCATAAAAATGTCCGAGTAGTTTGTCTAGTTCCCTATCGGTGAATTGAGCCCAATTGGCACACAACAAGTGGTCGAAGTAGATATCGATGACAATGCCAGACATTCGCCTAATCGATTTAGGAAACAAGGCCCTCAGCGCTTTTACCTGCGCATGACTGTCGGTGTAGCTGTCAATCCTGCGGTGAAGCTGAATACCTAGCTGATGTTCATCATTCAGATGCGACAAATCGCTACCTTTCACAAAATCACCAAAAAAATTGCCCAGCATACTCGTATCAGTAATGTGAGCGAGGTGAATGTGCGCTAAGTAATTCATGTTTCAATGCATCCCTAAAATCAATGAACTCATAAATATGAATGCCATAACGATCGTGGTTATTGAAGCAAACCCATGGCGTTGACTATTAAGGCCAGAATATCCGCACCATAAGGCGAAAGCAACCAGACTAACACTGACAAATTAATAACCACAGTTAACCAAAATATCTGCCTAAAGTCTTTTTTAGATGATTTGTGCCGCAACAACTGCTGCGCTAAGGCAGCTCCGGGCCAACCGCCCAGCATTGCCAAAATCTGCAGCGTGCTTTCTGATGTTCGCCATTTATTTCGTTGAGCTTTGAACTTGTCATAAGCGTAAATGAAAAAAGTAATAACACTTAAGGCATAATAGGCGTATTTAATCTGTTTTGGCAAATAGCCCATGTATGACGCTAACGTCATTGCTATGAGAAACCCAATGGCCAGCACGATTGAGAACGTACTGACGTTTGATTTCTGCTTCTTTTTGAGTTTTTCGCCAGCGTACGCCATATTTTCCTTTTTTTGATAGTAAGTTAAATGTAAAAAATAGCTTGGCAATGTAAATTTGAATACGGCAAACTAAAAGCGCCAAAAATAGGCAATGACACAAGAGACCAACGATGCTCAACAATCAGCAAAAGCAAGACTTTCAACAGCAAGGCTATGTAGTTCTTTCTGAGTTATTTAGCCATCAACAAATTAACACCTTGAAAGCCGCCGCTTTAAAAATTGTTGACGATTTCGACCCGGAATCGACGCGCTCTATATTCTCAACTGAAACCGAATCTAACACCAATCGAGACGACTACTTTTTAAGTTCCGACGATAAAGTGCGGTGCTTTTTTGAAGAAGATGCATTCTCTTCCAGCGGCGAATTACAGCAAGCAAAAGCACTCAGCATCAATAAAATAGGGCATGCTTTGCATGTCTTATCACCTGAGTTTGCCGCATTTAGTCAGTCAAAAACCATTGCGAAAATAGCCGAAGACTTAGGCGTTGTTTCACCTGAAATTCGTCAGTCGATGTACATATTCAAACAACCCAAAATTGGTGGTGTTATTCGATGGCACCAAGATGCGAGCTATTTTTTCACTGCGCCGCAATCGGTAGTTACATTTTGGTTTGCGATAGAAGACGCAACGATAGAGAACGGTTGCTTACAAGTTGATAAACAAGGCGCTGACTTTGTGCTTAAAGAGCAGTTCAAGCGCTATGCCGATGACCAAACCGAATTACTTACTCTTGAAAACATCGACTGGCCAACGCAAGACCGCGCTTTACCACTTGAGGTAAAAGCTGGCTCGCTGGTTGTATTCAACGGCGCCTTACCGCATTTCAGTGCAGCCAATCGTTCGAATAAATCACGTCATGCATTTACGCTGCACATTACCTCTGCCGAAGCTAAATACGATGAGCATAACTGGCTGCGTGCAGCGCCGGTTCGGATCCATTCATAGATCCGATTGTGACGAAAAACGGCTTTCCTTTGTTATTGAATTTCTAACAATTCAACTTCAAAAATAAGCAAAGCACCTGGCTTTATTTTCCCAGTTGCTCTGTTGCCGTACGCTAACTCTGCGGGAATAAAGAATCTAAATTTATCGCCAACAACCATTAATTGAACGCCCTCGGTCCAGCCTCTAATCACTTGATTTAAGGGAAAGCTAATCGGCTCACCGCGATCTACTGAGCTATCAAATACAGTGCCGTCCAGCAACATACCGTGGTAGTGCACATTGACCATTGAACTTGCACTTGGGTGATCATTTCCATCGCCTTTTTGTAATATTTCATACTGCAAACCAGACGCCGTTTCTTCTACACCTTCTTTAGCTTTATTGGTTTCTAAAAACGCTTTTCCCGCCGCAACATTTTCAATTGCTAATTTCTTATTACTGGAGTTTCTGGTGAAGTAAAATATCGCCAATCCAATGACTACGGCTAACACAATAAATTTCATATCTTATCCTGATGATGTAAATAGGTTGGTATTCTAGCATTCGATTCTTCGCATGATAAAACTAAATCCTGTACGCATGCTATTTATGCTTCGTTGAATTCGATTATCAGTGCTTATGCTCATTACTTTGCACTTCAAGCACCGTTCCAGGGGCAGAAAAATAGGCTTTTCCAGACCGAATCAAAGCTGGCGGAACCTGTTTGGGAACGTGCACACCTATACTTTTATTAGCATTGATTCGGTAATCTAAAATGTAGTTTCCCATGCTGTCTAAAAAAAACCAATATGGTGGAAATGCGACAGTCGTTTTTTGCTGATCCCAAAAGTCAGCCAAGGGCCTGAAATGCGAATCGTTCGGATCGGCATCGCCCATATGCATAAAGGTGGGTCTTTCGTGTTTATCATCTTCAGCATTTGTTGGCATCGTTACCCGATAAACAATATTGCTTACCTCCGCTCTGCCTGGCCAGCCGGCATGAGGAATGCGCACTGCATCAACTTGAATGCTGTCTACCGCAATACTGTTTATTTCAGTGCCATTTATCTCGGTATCATTTGCGCTATTCGCTTTACCTACATCCAGTTCGAAGCTGATCGGCTTGTCTTTGTAAGCTAAATCGATTGCCGTGATCCGGTCTTTAATGTTGTCAAACTGCGCCAACTTTTGCATTTCAGCAATAGCTTGAGTAGGGGCAACTAATTTAACGGCAGGGTGCTTCAACATATAGACCAGCATATCTTGCTCGGCAAAGTGATCACCATGCGCGTGACTCACAAAAATAGCGCTGATGTTATCGTAAGGCGCTGTATTGTTCATAATTGCATTAATTATTTTCTCTGGAACGAGTTGATATGTGCCGTAGTCATTGTGAAAGAATGGGTCAAACAACACCTTCACATCGCCAGCAGAAATCATCACACCTTCATTAGCCAAGTAGGTCGCTGTAGTTTCTTTATCATGAGCAATCACTTGTAGCGGTATCAAAATAACTATTAGGTAAACAAACATGCAGGCTCGCTTCAGAGCGACGCTTAATTCAGGTGATTTCATCAATGCCTCAAAACAACAATACTCAGAGGCAATAATAGCGTTAATTTATCGGCAAGTACCGTCTTAAGCACAATAAATTAGGATCGGGTCTTTTGGATAGGTTTTATTATATTAACGATTTTTATTTAAAAGTGTCCGCGACGGACACTTTACCTGTCCGCGGACATTTATCAATAGAGTGAATAAAAATATTCCTTTTACTTATCATGACCTTAACTTTTGGCACAATACTCGCAACAAGCTAAGTATAAGTCTGCAAATCTAACGAATTTAGGGAGTATTACAATGTTAGCGATGTATATGTTCATTTCTCCAGTTTGCGTACTCGTGTTAGCCAGCATATTCAGTGCATTGGTTTCACGTTTTGAGAATAACGATTTAGGTGCTGAGCATGATTAAAGATACCAGTGCTCAAGATGTTGCCGTTGATACCAAAACTAACTCAAAGAAAATGGTTGTTATTGCGGTAGTGGGCATCTTGTTCATAGCGTTAGCTGCTAATGCGTTCTTTGGGCAATCGTCTGCTAGCCGCTCCTTCGACCGTTCTTCAGTGCAAATAGCAAGGGTTGAAGTAGGTGACTTAGTGAGAGATATTGTTGCCAATGGGCGCATCGTTGCAGCCAATGCACCCCAAGTGTATAGCCCAGAGCAAGGCTTCGTTAACTTAAATGTAAAAGCGGGTGATGAAGTTTTTGTTGACCAAGTTGTTGCGATAGTTGATAGCCCTGAGCTTGCCAACCAACTCAAGCAGCAAGTATCGGAAATGGATCGTCTTAAAGGCGAATTAGCGAGACAAAAGCTCGATGCACGCAGTCAAACACTGCAACTGACCAAGCTACTCGATATTGCGCAAGTTGACTTGGAAGCAGCGCAACGCGAAAACCGTCGCGCTAATGCATCAATGAAAAACAATCTGATTAGCCAAATCGATTTCGAAAAAGCCGTTGACGACCTAGCAAGAGCAACGCTCACGCAAAAACATGCAGAGGAAGAAGTTGCGATTGCAAAGGACCGCCTAGCCTTTGAACTAGAAAGCGCAAAAAGCACAGTATTACGTCAAACACTGGTTGTTGAAGAACTCGAACGTAAAATTTCCGAGTTAAATATTTTAGCGACCGTTAATGGTGTTGTCGGCAACCTCTTGGTTCAACCTCGCGCATTAGTAAATAAAAACGATGCATTAATGACCCTCGTCGATTTGAGTGCTTACGAAGTAGAGCTGAACGTGGCAGAAAGCTATGCCAACGATCTCGCTATCGGCATGCAGGCAGAAATTACGATTGCAGGTGAAAAGCTGATGGGCAAATTGTCCTCCATTTCTCCAGAAGTTAAGGAACGCCAAGTCACAACGCGTGTTCGCTTCGATCAGCGGCAGTTATCCGGTATTCGTCAAAACCAGCAAGTATCCGCGCGAGTTTTGCTAGAAAACAAATCGCAAGTTGTGAAAGTTCGTCGCGGCAGCTTCATGCAGGCAGGCGGTTTTTTTGCTTACAAACTGGATGGCAATATTGCGAAAAAAATCGATATTCAGCTAGGTGCAACAAGCATGCGTGAAGTAGAAGTGCTTGCCGGACTGAGCCCGAATGACCAAATTATTATCTCAAATTACGATGAATTTATTGGTACCGAGACTTTCTTACTCAATTAAGAGCAAAACGCGGTACAAGCCCAAACAGAACAAAAATAGGCAAGGAAAATAACAATGTTAAGCATGAAAAATATAAGCAAGGTTTATCAAACTGAAAAGGTGCAAACACACGCTTTACGTGACTTCGACTTAGAGGTACAAGAAGGTGAGTTTATCGCGGTTACTGGTCCATCTGGCTCGGGTAAAACAACTTTTCTGAATATTGCTGGCATGCTTGAGCCTTTCACTGGCGGCGACTACATGCTCGACGACGTTAATGTAGGTTCGCTTTCAGACAACCAGCGCGCCGATTTGCGCAATCAAAAAATAGGCTTCATCTTTCAAGGTTTCAACCTAATTCCTGACTTAAATTTATATGAGAATATTGAAGTGCCTCTTCGCTATCGCGGCATTAAGTCCGCAGAGAGAAAACGCCGTATTGAACAGTGCCTAGAGAAAGTTGGATTAGCCAGTAGAGCCAAGCATTTACCACAGCAGCTTTCGGGCGGACAGCAGCAGCGTGTTGCGATTGCTAGAGCACTTGCCGGCGAACCACGTTTTTTACTTGCCGAT
Organism: Glaciecola nitratireducens FR1064; assembly: GCF_000226565.1. NCBI lineage: Bacteria > Pseudomonadati > Pseudomonadota > Gammaproteobacteria > Alteromonadales > Alteromonadaceae > Brumicola > Brumicola nitratireducens. The sequence goes on from NC_016041.1 coordinate 4,052,316, forward strand.
GAACCAACCGGAAACCTTGATAGCTTGATGGCCCGCCAAGTGATGGAGCTACTGGAAGATATTAACCGTGAAGGTTCTACTATCATCATGGTTACGCATGACCAAGAGTTAGCTCGCCGTGCACCAAGAAATATACAGGTGGTTGACGGACAGTTGGCTGACTTTACGCTTTATCAAAATAAAACTATGGATACTATTGCTGCCCAAGCAGGCCATCCTGCAGTTGAGGTGTAACATGCTACTACATTACATTGATTTGAGCTGGCGCAGTTTAAAGCGCACTCCCTTGGTGTCATTTTTAATGATACTAGCAATTGCTGTCGGTATTGGTATTACGATGACCAGCCTGTCGGTATATCACATGATGTCGATGGATCCTATTCCGCAAAAAAGCAAACAGCTTTTTGCCGTGCAGCTTAACACCACAGATGATGGCACTAACTGGTGGACAGAAGATAATGTCCCTTTGCAGCTGACATACAAAGACGCAATGGCACTGCATAACGCAGAAACGCCAACACGTAAAACAGCCTCCATGCGTTCCGGTTTTACCGTGCATTTAAATAATCAGGAATTAAAGCCATTTCTTTCGGATGCTCGCCTTATTGGCCGCGACTTCTTCCCAATGTTTGAGCGCGACTTTGTATACGGCAGTGCCTGGACACTAGAGCAAGAGAACTCCTCAGCCCCGGTTGTCGTGATAAACGAAGAGCTTAACGACCGTTTGTTCGGTGGTGTAAGCTCAGTCGGTAAACAGGTTTATCTTGATGACACCGTTTTCACCATAGTTGGCGTTATGAAGCAGTGGGACTCGCATACCAAGTATTACGATCTAAACAATGGTGCGTTTGACTCGCCGGAGCCGATGTTTATTCCAATTACGCTGGTTGCCCCGATGCAAATAGCAAGTTGGGGTAACAACAACGGATGGAAGCACGAAGCCGTTACCACGTTCGAAGGCCAACTCCAGTCTGAAATATTTTGGCTGCAGTTCTGGGCAGAACTCAATACAACAGCCGAAGTGCAGAGTTACAGAAATTACTTACAGGCTTATTTAGAAGAGCAGGGACAATTAGGCAGATTCAATCGCGCGGTCCCTGAATTTAATCTTCAAAATGTGAATGAGTGGATGGAATACAACAATGTTGTAACTACCGACAATAAAGTGCTTCTAGGTCTCAGCTTTCTTTTCCTTGCAGTCTGTTTAGCAAACATATTAGGACTTTTATTAGGAAAGTTTTTACGCCGAGCACCCGAAATTGGTGTACGCCGCGCATTAGGGGCAAGCAAGAGACAGATTTTTCTACAGCATTTAGTTGAAGTCTCTCTCCTAGGATTCTTAGGTGGTTTACTTGGTATTGCCATTGCCCAGCTTGGTTTGTGGGGAGTTCGCTCAACCAGCAACGAGTACAATGCATTGGCTACAATGGACTTAAGTATGTTATTAGCCGCACCAACGATTGCCATCAGCGCTTGTATTATTGCTGGGCTATATCCCGCTTGGTTAGTCTGTAGAACGCAACCCGCAATCTACCTCAAAACACAATAGGAGCTATCATGTTGGAAATTAAACCGATATTTAATTCACTGCTGCGCTCAAAAGCGGGCGCTCTGATGCTGCTAGTTCAGATTGCATTGACCACCATGATCGTCAGCAATGCCGCATCTATCATATTTGATCGCATTCAGTATCTTTCTCAAGAAACTGGTTATCCGGAGGATGAGATATTCAGTTTTAGCGTCATGTCTTTTGATAAAACACTCGATTTAACGCAGAAGTTTGAAGAAACCGAAACAATGTTAAGAAACATTACTGGAGTTAAAAACGCAGGCCTATTTAATGCCGTACCTGTTTCGGGCAGTGGCTCGGCAACAGGCCTTGGCTTGCAGCCAGCAAACGAGCGCGGACAAGATTCGAGAGCAGCTTATTATATGGCTGACGAGAATGCATTAGACACGCTGGGCATTAGTTTGATTGAAGGTCGTAACATTCGAGCTGACGAAGTTATCGAATCACAAACTCGAGAAGTCTTTCCCAAGGTCGTATTGCTAACGAAAACGCTAGCTGACGAATTATTTCCCTCTGGAGACGCGCTTGGACAAACTGTATATTTTGGAGACACACCACTAGAAATCATCGGCATAACTGAAAAAATGATGGGTCCTTGGCTAAAAGATAGTCGTCCCGACAATGTTGCTATTATTCCTTTTGTGGGTGCATCAACTTTTCAAAAGATAATTGTAAGAACCGATCCAGACCAGCGCGCTGCCATTATGCGTCAAATTGAAGATATTATGTTGGAGGACCAAAACAAGCGAGTTATCGTCGGCTTACGCGGCATGGATGAAGCAAAGGAAATGTATAATGCTGCCGACACTCTTATGTTACGCATGCTAGTGGTGCTCATTGTAGTATTGCTATCCGTCACAGCCTTAGGTATTTTTGGTTTGACTGTATTCAACATCAATAAGCGTACAAAACAGATTGGAACTCGCCGGGCCCTAGGTGCTCGAAAATCGGCTATCATTAATTATTTTTTAGTCGAAAACATTATCATCTGCTCAGCTGGTACCGCGGTAGGATCAATAGCCGCTATATTTTTAGGACAGAGCTTGCTTAATTTTTATTCGCTGCCGGCGCTCGATATTTTGTACATTGTGTTTACGGTGGTTTTCGTCGTGATTATTAGTATATTGTCAGTAATTATGCCAGCCAACAGAGCGGCAAATATATCCCCGAGCATTGCAACTCGTAGTATTTGATTAACGAAGTTGGTAGGCTCTCGAATAAGTTAGGGTTTTGCTGATAAACGCTAACTTTTTCAACAAAGGACGTAACTAAAACAATGAGTGGAAAATGGACAAGATATTAATTGTTGATGACACGCCTGCAGTGCTTCAAGCCTTATCTTTATTGCTTGAAATTCATGGCTATGACGTCGTCACAACCACCTCCCCAGAACAAGCAATACAGTATGTCAATCAGTTACGCGTATCACTTGTAATACAAGACATGAACTTTACTGGGGACACCACATCAGGTGAAGAAGGAAAAAGTTTATTCTATAAGGTGCGCGAACTTGACCCGCATTTACCGGTTATCTTAATTACGGCTTGGACCGACCTAGAGCAAGCCATTGAATTAGTGAAGGCTGGCGCGGTGGATTACATTGCCAAACCTTGGGACGATCAAAAGCTGCTTAATACAATTGCCAATCTCGTTGCACTGGGCAAAGCAAATCAAGCGACCGAAAAGTTAAAGCGCCAGCAGGATGCAACCGCGAATACTCAAACTGCAGCCAACAACATTGGCCTTATTTACGCAAGTTCAGCGATGCAGCGCGTTGTTGATATGGCTGTTCAAGTGGCTAAGTCGGATATTTCCGTGCTCATTACCGGTGCGAATGGCAGCGGTAAAGAAAAAATAGCAGAGGTAATACAAGCTCACTCACAAATAGCCAGTGGCCCATTCATAAAAATCAATTGCGGCGCTTTGCCCGCTGACCTAATCGAAGCTGAGCTATTTGGCGCAGAAGCCGGGGCATACACGGGAGCGAATAAAAAGCGTATAGGCTTATTCGAAGCCGCTGATGGCGGTACTTTATTTTTAGATGAAATAGGTAATTTACCTTATTCTGGTCAAACTAAATTGTTACGCGTAATTCAAACTGGCGAATTTCAGCGCCTCGGCTCGGTTAACACGATAAAAACCAAAGTACGCGTCATTTCAGCAACTAACAGTAATTTACAAGACGCAATTGCCGTTGGTGAATTCCGCGAAGACTTATATTACCGACTCAACGTTATTGAATTACAAGTGCCGTCTATGGCAGAAAGAATCGATGACATCATGCCTTTGGTAAGCCATTTTTTACCTAGTCGTAAATTAAGCTTGTCGGCTGAAAATGAATTAAAAAAACACAGTTGGCAGGGTAACGTCAGAGAAATCGAAAACACGTGCAAGAGAGTGGCAGTTTTAAAACCAACAGGTGTAATTGAAGCGAATGATTTTGCGTTTTCAATGCATCAGCAAAGCTCTTCAAATACTGCGAATGAGGCTCGCAGCCCACAAACTATCGCTGCAGAACCGACAAAAGAAGATCTGGAAACCGCAATGCGTGAACTTCAAGGCGTGATTGCTCGTGTTGCTAGGAAATTCGGCATGAGTAGACAAGCCCTCTATCGACGTTTAGACAAATACGGTATCCCTTACTAATGTTTGCAAATGTTCTACCTCGAATTTTAGCGATTGTTGCCATCGTAAGTGCCATTTGCACCATTCCCTTGTTCTTTATTAGCGTGCTGCCATTGAATGCGAAAATAGCCATTGCATTAGGAATGGTGATGTTTAGCGTTGTTTTCGCTCGTTTTTTGTTAAGAGATATTCGCGAAGGCTTATCCGCTCTTGAGCTGGGAATGCTAAATTTAAAAGACGGTGAATATGCGACCACACTTTCTTATCAAAACAAAGATGAGCTAGGAAAGCTCTGTGAGCTTTACAATAGCACCGCACTTCAGCTTCGAGCAGAAAAACACTGGCTATATCAACGAGAGCTTCTATTAGATAAAGTCACTCAAAGCTCGCCAGAGGTTTTGTTTTTAGTTAACGACACTCAGCAAGTTATCTTCAGTAATATCGCCGCGCGACGCTTCTTCAAGCGTCCAAAGGGCATTGATGGAGAACTCTTGGCGACATTACTAGAAAACGCGCCTAGAGGTGCTGAAGTAGCTATTGATAGCCGTAGAGAAGGCTTATTCACAGTAGTGGTTGACGCCAATGAACCTCAAACATGGCATATGTCGTTAGGCAGCTTTTCACTAAACAACCAGTCACACACACTTTTTATCATAAAGCAGATGACGCGAGAGCTTAGCCGACAAGAGGTTGCTGTTTGGAAGAAAGTCATCCGCGTGATCAGTCACGAATTAAATAACTCACTTGGCCCGATTTCCTCAATGCTGCACAGCGGAAAAATACTCAGCGAAAATCTTGAAGAAGCTCGCTTAGCGAGGGTGTTTTCGACAATCGATGAACGGATTAAGCACTTGAGTGACTTTGTACAAGGCTACGGCAAGTTTGCAAAGTTACCTGAACCCAAAATTCAGGCGAACGACTGGCACACGGTGTTGAGTAAACTTAAGTCACAGTGGCAGTTTATCGACTTGTCAGAGCAAGATGAGACTGTTTATGCAGAGACTGTTTATGCTGATCCAGTTCAATTAGAGCAACTCCTGATAAATTTACTTAAAAATGCGTACGAATCAGGTTCAAATCCAGATGAGATAAGCATTAAACTTGAACAACGAAAATCAGAGTCGTGTATTACCGTTATAGACAAGGGTAAAGGCATATCCGATGCTGTTATGGCCAATGCGCTGATTCCCTTTTATTCGACCAAACCAGCCGGTAGCGGCCTCGGCCTTGCGCTTTGTCGCGAAATCACCGACGCGCATCACGGCCAAATAGGTTTGTACAATCAAGATGAAGGCGGTTTAGCCGTGAGAGTTGTGTTGCCGTTTCACTAAGCCGACAAACGATTTAAGCTGCACCTTTCGAACTCTACACCTAAGCTACGCTCTACACATAAGCGACTTTCTGCATTTAAGCAGCACTCTTACTCCGCGTTCTTACTCCGCGTTCTTACTCAGCGTTCTTCATTCACGCATAAATAAGACACGGTGTTTCGCTTATTTAGTCCACTTCTCAGTTAAGTGACCAACGAAATTACAAGGTCGATACGCGCTGTTCAATTGTTTTTCAATAATATTATTCCATGCAGTTTTACACGCGCCCGTTGAACCAGGAACGCAAAAAATCACGGTGTTATTGGCTAATCCAGCTAGAGCTCGGGACTGAATAGTCGACACACCAATTTCTTCTAAAGAAATAGCTCTAAACACTTCACCGAAACCTTCAACGTGCTTGTCGAATAACACGGACATAGCTTCAGGTGTTGAGTCGCGACCTGAAAACCCAGTGCCACCGGTCGTTACAATAGCGTGAATATTTTCGTCCGCAATCCAAGCTGAGGTGACCGCGCGAATTTTATACACATCATCAACCACAATTTGTTTGTCTGCGATGCGATGGCCAGCGTCGGTCACGGCTTCAACCAAGTAGTGACCTGACGTATCGGTTTCTTCACTGCGAGTATCTGAAATAGTCAGCACCGCAATATTTAAATAGGTTTGTTCTGTCATTATCTAATTCTATATACTGTGATTGTTACGATAAGCATAGCCTAAATGCCATCGGCTTTTTCTACAACGGTTTTATGCAGAAATCGCCATCAATGCCAAACAAGCGATCAGGTCATAAGGATACCTATACTTTGTCCAAACCCACAATTTGCCCTCAAGAAACAACGGGCCGAACACCAGATTCACTTGGTGGACAAAAAGAGCCTAGCAGGCGAAAAGTTTGCGGTAATTGCCAATACCCACTCAAAACCTGTGTTTGTTCGGTATTGACTCATATTGAAAATGAGACGAACGTGATTATCCTGCAAGATAAAAATGAAGTTAATAATGCGAAGAATACGGCCCGTCTATTGGCATTAAGTTTGAGCAAGATATCCATTGTGAAAAGCGACGATATCGAAAGTATGCGCAAGCTTGAAACAGCCTGCATTAAAAATCCAGCCGACTTTGCCCTGTTCTTTCCATCAAACAGCAGCAGCGCATTTGAAATCCATGTTTCGTCAAATTCAGAAACAGCTTTAAATGAGGTACAGGAAAAAGCGCCGGAAACCACTTGCTCAATCAAACATGTATTTTTCATTGATGGCACTTGGCGCAAAGCCAAGCGTCTTTATTTGAGTCATGATTGGCTGCAGCGTTTACCCAATTATCATTTCGACGAGTCAATACCAAGACAGTATCGTATTCGCAAAACCAGTGTAAAAAATGGCCTCTCTACACTTGAAGCCGTGGCCTACGTATTATCAAAAACCGATGATGCCAATGTACAAGCACTGCATGACTTATTTGAAAAAATGCAGTCGCACTGGCCAGAAAGCTGATCCCTGCACACAGAAATTAATCTTCTAAGCCGAGATCAGACCATACTGCAAACTCATTGCCACTTGGCTCATGAAAATGAAAACGTCGGCCTCCTGGGAAAGCAAATATGGGTTTAGTAATTTCCCCACCCGCATTTTCAACTTTCTGCATCGTAGACTCTAAGTCATTAGAATAAAAAATGAGAAGAGCTCCGCCCTGATCTTCGCGCGTTTGCAAATCTGCACAATAGAAGCCCCCATCAAGCCCTTCGTTACTAAATGAGACATAATCATCACCATACCAAGTTAATTGCCATGCGAAGGCCTTTTGAAAAAAGCCGCTTGTGGCTTTTAGATCCTTTGCCGCAAACTCAACATAGTTGAGTTTTTCATGCTTATCTTGATTCGTTGTTTTAGTCATAGTGCTTCTTCCTTGCCCTTTTTTATACCGTCAAAACACAGTCTTGAAATCAGCTATTGTGCCACAAATAACTGCTGGGACTGCCTTTGTGGTTGACACTGTCCGGTGCGGAGTTTTTCTATATGCTTGCTTTTATTTACACTTATTTATAATCTTCTAGTGGTAGCCCGCGCCACCAGATTCGATTACATTACGTGAGTCACGAAATTACGCAAGTCACAATAAATCGCCAAAAAGGCCCATACAAAAAACTATAATAAGGAATATGGATGAATCCATTAGCCAATATATTGAAAGAGAATGGTAGTTTTCGCTTAAATAAGCCAACACTGCTGTTTTGCTTGTTAAGTTCAACGAGCTTATTCTCAATGAACGCTCTCGCATTAAATAACGAACAACAGCAATTTATTGGTGCCCCAATGAGTGCTCAAATTGCGCCAAACGTTACAGACATGATTAACGCTGATACTGTGGATACACGCTTAATTTTAGAACTTAGCGCAAGCGAACAGGCAAAACTAATCAGGGAGGGCAAACTTAGCTCAAGCGCACTTGTTTCGGCTTATTTAGCTCGCATCGACGCTATGGACAGACAGGGGCCAAATGTTCAGTCGATATTATCGCTAAATCCTAACGCACAAGCAGAAGCAAAACAGAAAGACGCTGACCTAGCGGCAGGTAAACCCGTAGGTCGACTGCACGGCATTCCAATAGTAGTTAAAGACAATATTGAAACCAGTGAGCTGCCCACAACCGCAGGTTCTACTGCTTTGACTGACAATAATACCCAGCGCGACGCACCGATCATTGCTCGTTTAAAAGCAGAAGGCGCAATAATCTTAGGTAAAACTAATTTGTCACAGTGGGCAAACTTTCGCTCGAACGATTCGGTAAGTGGTTGGAGCGCCATCGGCGGCCAAACACGCAACCCTCACAGCCTTGATCGCACACCATGTGGCTCATCGTCTGGCTCGGGTGCTGCAATGGCCGCTCAGTTCGCCTCACTAGCAATTGGTACAGAAACCAACGGCTCTATCATTTGCCCATCAGCAATGAATGGCATAGTGGGCGTGAAGCCAACCGTGGGATTGTTGTCGCGCACCCATATCGTGCCGATTTCTGTCACGCAAGATACAGCGGGCCCAATGACGCGTTCTGTTGCAGATGCCGCACTTATGCTGTCAATCATGGCCGGCACGGATAAAGCAGACCCTTATACAAGCTTAGCTGACGAGCGCAAGAGCGACTATACAATTGGCTTAGACAAACCACTAAAGGGCAAGCGTATTGGTGTATTTACGGCGGTGCAAGGTAATCACCCTGCGATTATCAACGCTTTCGAATCTTCAGCAAAGACCATGGAAGCATTGGGTGCCGAATTGGTAACCATCGACAAGTTCGAGACGCCGGAAGGTTTTTGGGGCAAAGCACTAAACGTACTATTAACTGAATTTAAGCATGAGCTAAATTTGTATTTGGAAAATGCAGCGCCTGCAGTTAAAACGCGCTCATTAGCCGACCTCATTACCTTCAATGATAATAGCAAGCGTGAGTTGGTTATTTTTGACCAAAGCTTGTTTGTCCGTTCGCAAGCGACCACAGGTTACGATGATGAATATCAAGAAAACGTGGCTTTTTTGCAAAACGCGACTAGAAAGGAAGGTATTGACTTACTGCTCTCAAAATACAAAGTAGATGCGATAATAATGCCTAGCCAAACAGCTGCATTCTTAATTGACCCAGTTTATGGTGATAGTTTTGCTGGCGGCTCTGCCGGGGCAGGTTGGTTGGCAGCGGTTGCAGGTTACCCTCATGTAAGTGTCCCTATGGGAACAATGAAAGGGCTGCCGATTAACCTGAGCTTTATAGGCAAAGCGTGGGACGAGGCATTACTATTGAACTTAGCGCATCAGTATGAAAAAGAAACCAAAGCGATGGTGAAGCCTAGCTTTGCGAGTGGCGCATATGAAACACCGTATTTTAAAGAGGCGATGCGTCCTTTGAAGTAAAATTGATAAAGCAGTTCAAGCGCTCAGCGTCGAGCTCATTATTTGCGAGCTCGCTGCTTACGTTTTAGCTGTATGACTCGTTATCTCGTCAAATAGAAACAAAAAAGGCTGCTTTGTAATAAAGCAGCCTTTCTTATCATTGGAGCTAGCGGTTTGCGTTTCGCAAATTAGCCTGCTTTTTTCATCCAAGCAGAACACCAGCCTTTCGCGTTCACTACTTTACCTGGGAAGATACCGCATGGACGCCATTCTTGGCCTGCTTCACCCTGTATGTATTGGCAATTTGCACAGTTGTTGCCTTCTACTTTTGACTCATGCACGTACTTTAAAGCAACAGCAGTTGGGTCATCTAATTTAACTTGTTCTTGTGCGTTCGCGCGAAGTGCAACGCCGCCTAAAGTTAAACCGATAAGAGTTGAGCCTGATAATTTTAAAAAGTCGCGACGATTAACATTGTTCATAGTGCGTATCCCAATTTGTAGACGAAAATAATAATGATTCTCTTTTACGTTAGCCCTAAAATGCAAAAACTCGCCAATAAAGGCGAGTTCGTGAGTCTAACGAAGTTGTTAATTACTTCTATATATACTTATACACAAACAATCCGGATCGATCTAGTTAAATAAAAAGTTAATTGCTGCGAATACGTCAATTTGTGTTTCTAATTGTGCAACAAATAACTATTCATCATCAACAGAGCTTTCGTCGCTGGGTAGCTTGACGAGTAACCAAACGATGAGCGCGACAACGCCGATAGCAATGCCGCAAACTAATAATAACTGATCTAAATTTGGTATCATGCTGATGCTCCCGTTAGGTCTTCTTTACCGGAATGGTATGTAATTTCTCATTCGCTTTAGCATATCCATACCGAGCGATCCGTTGAGTGGAATGATACGAGTCCAATGAAGAAATTGCCACCGAACCAGCAGCTTCAATATCAACATAGCCATCATCACTCACCCATTGAGGTTCAACAATTACCTCAACAATCTGCCCAATCACAAGCTCTGTCTGGTTAATTGCCAGAAGCTGTATATCCTGCACCTGCATGCCCAGTTTAATGTGTGACTCTAAGACATAAGGCGCCTTCACTTGGTCAGTCATTTGCGGCGTTAACCCTATTTTTTCGAATTCACTTTCTTCGAAATCGTACCTGGCTGACGTCTGATGCGCCTTTTCAACCATTGAAGCGCAAATATGGTTGATTGTATATTCGCCGGTATCTTTAATATTTTGCAGCGTATCGCGAGGCACAGTGTGCGGGCGCATTATCATGCCCAAAAGGGGCGGGTGCGCCCCAATGTGAAATACCGAGCTCACCACGGCAAGATTATCGACGCCTTTTGTACCGTCTTTTTTGCTAGCAGAACGAGTGCCTATCAAGTTACCGCTCTTAAAGCCGGATAATGAATTGATAAAATTGGCTCTAACGCGCTGTACCATATTATCGATGTCACTCGCATTAAAGTGTTTTGCTTGTGCATTAACCAACTTTTTATTCATCTCAGTCATCGTCCCTTTTGGCGATAATTTCAATTCCAAATCCGTTATCTATGATGCTTAACTCGATAGGAGAGCAGCAAATCTGGCAATCAACTATTTGCTGTTGACCAACGTCGTTCGCTTCATCAATCTCCAAATCGTTGTATGTCATACAATACGGACATTCAAATTTCTCAGCATTAGTTAGACTCATTTCTCTACCTTGTTAATATGTATCTCTTAAATACTTTACTCAAAAAAACACTGCACTTTTTTGACTTTGCCGGCGTAAAGAATATTGGTCTACTCTGCTGCAGCGCTCATTTGTATATTGCCGGCAGTTGATATTAATTCATCTTTACCTGTTGTGTTACGAATATAAAACTAAGTTGGACGTATTGCTTACTAGAAAATTTCCAAGAAGGTCCGATTTCGGTGTTTGCTTACTATGCAAACGAAAAACGTTTTTGACCTTTCATCATTTGATCCCAAAGAAAATGCATCGCCGTACGTTTTTCAAAAAGCACTACAGCAAACCTGAACTCGCAGCTGGCATTGATATTTGCAGGCAGTGTCACACCGGTTTACACAAGCGCTTTTCAGAAATGGAGCTAGCCAAACAGCTTAATAACATCGACGCTATTCAAAATGAACCTGCACTGGCTGAATACTTTAACTGGGTGAGTAAACAAAAAGTCCAATAGATGAACAACAAAACAAAATACTGTATATGCAAACAGTTATTTAGTATGCTTGCTATCACTGAATATTCACCACAAGCTGCGGCTAAGTCACATCCTTGCCCAACGGGCGCGCCGACTGATTGCATTAGCCCAATTGATGTGAAAACTACGATAAAGAGAAGAGCACACAAATATTGCGACCGTTACCAACTTACTATTACTTAAGCCACTTTCATGAGTTTTTAAAATTTGTGACTGGCCCCTGTGAGAGCTTATTAGACTCCAACGACAGGCTATTCATAGAAAGATTCATGTCACTTTCCAAGCCTCAAAAGTGCTTAATTGTGCGCTTCATTAATCGCAAGTCAATTTTCGTTAAACCCGCTTCTTATATTTATGAAGAAATTGAAAACATCGCTGATAATTTCGATTTTCTATTTCACGCAGAATGGTTTTCCCCCCTCAAACCAAAAAACGCGGCTGCATTTGTTGAGCACCTGACAAAAGACGAGATCATTCAAATAATCGATGATGTAAAGGCGCACAGCAACGCCAGTTCTAATCAGTTGGTTTACAAGAAATCACAAGCAAAAGCAGCGCTAATTGACTGCCTTTTAACTGGGGCTAGCAGCAAAGACATCGTCAAAACTGAGCTTGCAAAAAGCTATTGGCAAGGAAGTTTTGATAAACACATCAGCTATTTCCTGTATTTATATTTTGGCAATTTTCACTCAAAATTGAATCAATTTTCGATGCGCGATCTTGGTGTAATGCGCACACGCAAAGAACAAGCTCAAGTCATGGCTAGATTTGCAGACATAGAAAGCGCTAAATCAGCATTTTCTCTGCACTCTCTGCTCAATGAAATACGCATTCAACTTCCTTTGTTAAGCAGCGCTGCAAATGTAGTGGAAGAGCCAACGCCTGTGGTCGTTGAAGAGCAAATAATACAGGCATATTCCTCTTCAGGCACTGCACTCAATCCTGACAATGGACAATCCGAAAAACACGTTTTCATATTGTCCCACATAAGCAATCTGCCTGAGGCAATTGGAGCCAAAGCGCTTGATTTAGACGCAAAACTACAGTTTTTATTAGCAAGTGAACTGCTGAGCCTCGACGCAGCCTATGCTGTTCAACTTTTAAAATCCATAAACACTGACGCCGCACAAGAAAAATGGGTACGAGAAGCCTACAAACTTGGCTTAACAGAACAGGTAGAGACTGAACTAGAGCGCATTATACAGTCCCCTCTATCAGAAGATTTATTGGCTTTCGCTGAAGACTTTTTAGCACGTAAATATCACAAAAAACGCACGAGTGTGTTAACCGATATGCTGCGTGAAAACAGCCAAACTATCCAAATCGATGAAATGCACAAGGGCGCTGTCGAACGCGGTGTAGTAGCTTATTATGAGCAGCGAGAATGCCGTGCATTTCGAACCGAAAACGAAATTTGGCGAGCACTTTTCGGACTGTACTTTTGGCGTGAAATCTATGAGCTAGATGGCCTAGGACTCAGCAACGAGTTTGAGCATGTTCCAACATCTCTAAAAACCAACCAGTTCTATGAGTTCGCTTCAGAGCAAATTGAAGCTCGCTTAAGCACTACGGATACAAAGGCGACTCTAATTCAGCAGCTATCTATGTCCGCAGCCAAGTACTACGGCCAAGGCAATATTGTTTTTAGATGGCGAAAGAACATATTAGAACGCCTTATACTCTTGATTAATCATAGTAAGCTCGATGCCATGTTGGCTTTATTGAAAGCGATGACACAAGACTGGAAAAATTTAAGCGACGGATTTCCAGACCTAATGCTGATTGAAAACGATAAACTGCGTTTTGAAGAGGTGAAATCTGAAGGTGATCAACTTCGACGCAATCAGTTGCTCAGCATTCAAAAGCTGCAAAGCTTGGGTTTTGATGTGCGAATTACCAATGTAACTTGGACTATCGACCCTCTTCAGCCATACGCTGTGATTGATATTGAAACCACCGGCGGGCGAGCACAACATCATCGTATTACAGAAGTAGGAATAGTTAAAATGATCGGCGGCGAAGTTGTTGCCGAATGGCAATCGCTAATTAATCCTGAGCGACGCATTCCGCATAATATTACCTCATTAACGGGTATCGACAACGACATGGTTGCCGATGCGCCACTGTTTGCGGAAGTGGCCGATGATATCGATGAATTCACCGATGGCTGTGTATTCGTGGCACACAACGTTAATTTCGATTACGGCTTTATCAAAGAGGAATTTAACCGACTAGAGCGACACTATCGCCGACCAAAGCTGTGTACGGTAAGAGAAATGCGCAAGCACTACAAAGGCTTATCTTCGTATTCGTTGGCCAACCTTACCAAGCATTTTGGCATTGATATGCAGCGCCATCACAGAGCAATGTCGGATGCCGTGGCCGCTGGTGAGCTGCTAAATATGGTAAATGAAAAACGATTAGCAAAAGACAATGAACGCTGACAACGGCTTAGACTAAACAAAATCGGTCTAATTTACATAAGCGATAAGCCTGCTATTAATTTGCTAGAACATTCATTTAATGCGTGCTTTACTAGCAAACCAAAGGATTAAGGGAATTCCTATGCAGCAAAGAAATAAGCTAAAAGAACTCAGCATCAGCATGCTAATTGGCCTATTGTGTTTGCTAGTATTCGCCGCGCTCAGTTACAACGCAATATCAGCGTATTTATTCGGACAAAGCACTTATGGTGAAATTGTTGAGTATACCGTAGCACGTGATAGACCGAGTTATTACACGGCTTCAGATAGAACGCCAGAGCGTCACGAGATACTAGTTGAGTACGCGGTAAATGACCAACCCTACTGGATTTTAGTAAATTCACACGCTTATTCTGCTATGGGAATGCTTAACACAGGCGAAAAAATGCTGGTTTCTTACGCCAAAGAATATCCGGAGCATGGATACGTTATGAGTTACATGTTATTCAGCGTTTCTGCATCAATATTAGCGCCTTTCATCTTACTTATTTTCTTAGTGGTAACACCTCAGTGGCTTTATCACCTCCGTAAATCCGCTAGGTAAACTGCATCAAGCGGGTATTCAATGAATCCAAACCATCACAAACACAGTAATAAACACCATGAAAACAAACTTTAAGCAAAAAATGAATCAGTTCACCGAAGAGGAAACCTCACGCATTATTGAGATGGCCTGGGAAGACCGTACTCCTTTTGAAGCGATAGAGAGACTATTCGGAGTAGGTGAGCCAGAAGTCATCGAAATTATGCGCCGCAATATTAAGCGTAAAACGTTCAACAATTGGCGTGCGAGGGTGAGCGGGCGCAAAACAAAGCATCTAAAACTCCGAAGCCCCGACGTCAGCCGTGGTTACTGTTCAACCCAGTACAAACCCGTGCGCAAACGCTAAATACCTAAGGTCATTGACACATCGTCCGTCATCCTTGCGGAGGCAAGGACCTCCCAACTATATCTTCCTTCATCCTTGCGAAGAGTAACTGGACAAACTGCTATTGACGGCTTTCGATGTCGTCAAAAATACCGCGGCGAAATTGAGCGGTAACGTCAAAGTACCACGTGCTTTCTTGCATAGTTTGAGGATCTTCAACTTGAATCGCGTCAATCGGCCTTTGCTCGTAATAAACTAGCGACTGGCTTGTGGTCATTAAGCCGTTCAGTTGCACAAACGCATACAGATCGTTGCTGCTAGTAATATAAAATGCTGTCGCAGGTGTTTTGCCATCGCCAGAGCGCCATATAGCGTCCATGAAGCCATCCAACATAACATTATGATACTGACTCAGGTCACTTTGGCCTAGCTCGCTGTGACAGACCATAGCCCCATAGTGCCCAGTTAGGCTTGTGTAGTTCTCTTCCAATATTAACGAGGTTGCTGTTAAGCAAGCTTCCCAATTTTGTTGTTCCATACTTTCAAATGCGAGCAGCTTTTGTGCTTGTTCCACGTTCGCATAGGGACTGTAATTCGAAGTGAGTGGATAAATTCGAACAATCGCATCGAAGTCGAGGTTCGAGCCTTCTTCGCGTTTGAATTTAGCCACAAGCGCGATGTAATCATTGTCTGCTTTATCGTAGTTAAGAATTTGCTGTTTATCGTCACGCTTGCCGTCATTTTTTTCGGTCTTTGAGGCAGTTAGCGCTTTATTTGCACCAACAGACTCAGTTGCTTGATTACCGGTTGAGCCGCAAGCAGCAATAATGAAAATAGCAAAGAGTGTAATAGCCATCTTAAAGAGCAAACAGGGTGCCTTCATGCTTAATATGACTCCGGGCGATACTTCTTGTGAAATGTTTTTAAATAAAGCCGCTCTACTTTTTCACGAGCCCAAGGAGTTCTGCGTAAAAATTTTAGGCTACTCTTCACAGAAGCATCAGATTTAAAGCAATTAATGTTGATACGATAGGCTAAACCATCCCAACTATATTCAGCCTCTAACTCCTCAACAATAGTCTGCAGCTTAACGCCGTGTAGTGGGTTATTTGCTTGAGTCGGTTTAGTTTCAGGGGCAATGTTGGTCATACTGCTACTCGGCGAGTTCGCTGCTTGAGATGCATCGTTATCGACAGGTGCAGCTTCTTCTATGTTTTTGCCCACTAGGCCCTCAGCTTCGGCATCAACTGCATTATCACGGGGTTTAGTTGAGGCAGAAAAGGTTGAAGCGTCATCCGCCTCAACCTTTGGTGTTTTATCGCATTTTATGTCGCGCTGCTTATCGCTTTCTTTGTCACTCATATCGGCACACAACCTAGCGTTAATTAAAAAGGTAAGAAATTAAACGCGTATTCTAACTCAGTTGTGGTGACATTTTGAGCCCCAAAGTTAATTAATCCTATTCTGCCTATCAATTTCTCGACTAAGTCGGGGGCTTCTAATTCGCTGTTAATCAATTTCACTGATGATAATGTCCCGTCAGGCTCAATGGTTAGGCGCACTGTTAGCTTGCCTTCGATAGACGGATCTTGACGCAACGCACGACGATATAAAGAATACACAGCGCCTTTGTTGGCATCTAAGGTTTGCCTAATACTATCCAAGTCGCGGCTACCAATCACTTCTTGTGTTTCTTCAATGCGTTGCTGAGTAGCCAATGACGCTTCACCCATTTCAGCGGCAACAAATTCCGTATTCCGACGCCCTTCAAGCTCACCAGCAGCACCAACGTCTGAACTTAAACTTCCCAGCTTAATACCACCACTGGTTTTATTCGTTTCTCTGCCCAAAATTTTGCGCTGAGATGTGTCGGTTTGTCCACCACCTTGAGTTTGCTCAGTATTGGCTAAATTATTCAAATTAGCGGCCTCTCGCATACTCGCAAGCTGGTCTTGTAATGCCAATACGCCTTTACTTTTAGCTGATTCACGCGCCTGCTTGGTCTTTTCTTCCAGCGTTGGTTCTTTCGGCTTGGGTTTGGGCTTCGGTTTAGGCTCGGGTTTAGGCTCGGGCTTAGGCTCAGGTTTTGGTTCTGGCTTCGGCTCAGGCTTAGGCTCCTCCTTTGGCTTTTCAGGTTCAAGCACGGGCTCTGGTTTAGGTTCTGGCTCAATCACTTTTGGTGGTGGAGGAGGCTCTTTCGCCTTGATGACCTTTGCCAACTGGGGCGGCAACTGCTCACGTTCAGCTCTCGGCACCTCTGGTAATTCAGTTATTTTCACAAAAATCGCAATAGCCAAAGTACAGAGCAATACAAAAATAGTAATGCCCGTAAATATCGTATTTTCTTTGCTACTGCTTTCCCAAGGAAGCTGAGAATGAAAATACGTTGATGACAAGTTAGAGGTACTCATGAGCCATCACCATCGACGTTAACGTCAGCCTCTGCATCAGCAGGCGCAATATCGCTATTCGCTTCCAGTTGGTTCTCTACTGCAAGTGCAATATTGGTGTACCCAGCTTCAGCACTGGTTTGCATGATTTTTTTAAGAATTTCATACGGCACCGACTTATCACCCATTATGGTGATCGATAAACCAGGATCGTCGTCGCCAAGGTCTTCAGTATTGTCATCTGTTGATTTTACTGGCGTTCTCACGGTGCGAGACGCTTGGTAAAGCAGCTCTTCTTTTAATGCTTGAATTGTATAATCTTGTTGCGCATACAAATCCGCTGTTTTGGCAACGGGTTTACCTTGCAGTAAAATATTGTTGGCGTTGATCATCAATAACAAGGTTTCTTTGGCCGGTGTTTTTACGGTCGACTTGGGTAATTCTACCGAGTCGTCACGCTGCAATACCTGCACATCTGAAGCGTTAAGCATCAGGAAGAAAACCAAGATAGTAAAAATATCCATCAGCGACACTAGACTAAGCTTAGTGGTGCCGCGTTTGTGGTTGCGATCCATTCGTTTAGCTCGGGCTGACTTCTTCATTCAGCACCCCCCGCATTTTTCAGTTCGTATCGCGCTGGCGCTTCTGCTAGCGACACTTCCGGAAAAAGTTCAGCATCAACAACCGATGCTGCGACCACGTCTTTATAAGAGCGCGTTGCATCAATCAAGCTAATAATGGTTTGATAGTCGGTACTATCGGGCAGCATTAAGATAATGTCTTTTTTATCTACTGCCTTGGCTAAAAGTGTTTGCTTCACTAACTTCAAGGTATTCTGCAAGCCTGTAAAGTCGTGCTGCAAAGCAGGTTCTGCGCCAGTGGAAACAAGAGGCTCGCCGTCGTCATCCACAGCAGGTATTTTGGTAATTGTTTTTACCAAATAACCCTGTGGAAAAAAGATGTTTAATGACTCATCAGAAACCAAAATCTCCAAGCGTTGATCTTCAACAGATTCATCAGCCCCAAGTGCCTCAATGCCGGGGAGCCTTAGCTCCACAACTGTAATTCTTGAGAACACCATCATCATTAACAAAACAGGCACCAGTACAATCATCAAGTTCATGAAAGAGGTGATGTCTAATTCAGCGTCTTCTTTCTTGGCGTTACGCCCGTGGCGTCGTCCAATCATGGGAAGTCTTCCTACTCGTCTGAATGGCGCGTTTTAGGGCCTAAATTCTCTTTAGCAATCAGCGTGTTTAAACATTTCACGCCTGCCATTTCCATGCTGTCCACAATTTCAGCCGTTTTTGTATTCAACAGAGAATGTAGTAACAGTAATGGAATTGCAGCTATTAGACCGAATGCAGTCGTGTTCATCGCCACGGAGATACTTTGTGACAGCAAGCTCGCTTTCTCTGATGGATCTGCGTTTGCAACCGCGGAGAATGCGGCGATCAAACCGATAATCGTACCGAGTAGACCAAGCAGCGTAGAAATATTTGCTAGCATACCCAAATACTGTGTGCGTTTTTCGAGACGAGGAATGGTTTCCATCAATCCTTCTTCCATTGCATATTCAATATCTTCACGCCGCGGACTAACGCCTAAGCGTGTAATACCGGCACCAATAACACGTGCAATCGGCGCTGTGCTGTTCTGCGTTACTTGAATAATTCTGTCGAAGTTTGAGCTCGCTAACAAAGGCTCGATTTCACGGAATGCCTTCTTATTGGTGCGTTTTGCCGCACCCAAAAACCAATACCGTTCCAGCGCAATAGCCAGTCCTATAGCTAATACAATTGAGATAGGGAACATAAACGAGCCCCCTTCTTGGAAAAAGCGAACGATAGTATCCATGATATCCTCTTTAAAATAGTAATTATTTAGTAATCTAGTCTCAATAGTTCAGGATGAACACAGCAGTTGAGCGCTAAAAAATAGGTTGTTAGTAGTCTATTCGAATACGTTTTAATATTATGTATTGTGAAACATCTACCTGTTGTTGAATTTATACCCAATCAATTAATTGATGTTTCGGCCTTCATACTAGCCTGGTTATTTTGAATCCCTTTAAGAAGTTTTATTTCCTTTAAAAAACTGTTTCTTTCCATAGGTTTAAGCTTAGTTTTAACGGGCGCCCATCGTTGTTCATTTCGATCGATACGCTGATACAAAGGTAATTGCCAAGGTACAATTGACAATACCTTTGGCTGCTCTTTATTTCCACGGATGGTTTCTTCTAAGCGCAAAATATCGTCTGTAGCGGAAGCATTTCCGTCAGATGCGACGGTTATGTCTAATGGGGTTTGTTCTTGCACTGTTTCTTGTACTGGCTTTTGTGTTAACTCTTGAGCTTGCGCTGCAGGAACTTGAGCATATAACTGAGTGTGTGCGCAAAATAAAAGCACGCTAAGCGCGGCAAAACGCTTCACTATTGGTTTTCTTTGTATGATGAGTGTTTGAAACGTCAATTTCTGACAAGTAGCTTTTAGTAATAGAGAATTATCCATTCGCTTGCTCCCGCTCGAGGGTTTTTATTTGGCGCTCGATATCTAGTATCCACTGACTAGTCAGCTTTTGCTCCTTCACCAACGATTTTGGCGCGGCTTCAACACTTTGAATTTGGAAATCAAGCAAAGCTTTATATATCTTGTAATCGTCTAGTGCTGCAGCTTTATCGCCGACATATAGGTCGTATAAAATACCTCGATTTCGATAACTATCCGCGTTTCCAGGCCATGCATCTATTGCCTGTGTGTAGTGAGCTTTGGCTAAGTTAAATTTACCGGCATTGCGATATATCAGCCCAAGTCGATTGTGCGCGTGGTAATTACTGCCCACTAGCTTGAGGGCCGTTTCATAGTCAACTATCGCTTTTTCGTTTTGCTCCTTCCCACGATAAACATCACCGCGCAAAACCCACACTGCGGTGTTCGGTGATGCAATAAAATCAGGGTCGTCAAGAACCCGCTGCACAGCAACTAGCGCTAGATCTGGTTCTCCATTAGCGAGTTGAGTAATCGCACTTTGCACATCGCGTAACTGACCTGAATTGAGTTTCGCTTGTTTTTCTTTGTCCAATTTAAAAGCATTCATGGTGCCCATTAAGGCCCGCGCCTTAGCTGCAAGCGCTTGTTCTTCTAGCTCCTCGGCTGTAAGTGGAACGGGCGGCGTTGCCCCTTTAAGACCTTCAGTCTCAACGCCACTTTCTTCTGATTGCGCTGTCACACTAGGTGACGTTTCATTCGTTTGTGTTTTCTCATCTTCCCCGCTCGAAAAGACGGGGAAGGTAGGCATACTCGAACAACCCGACAAGCTAGCAGAAAGAACAACCATAACAGCCAAAAGCCGTAATTTGGTATTATTCAAAATCATTAGCGCTCAACTCCTGAATTTGTTCCGGTTTGCGGTAACGCACGGGCAATAAGTTTTCGAGTTTCTTCAAGCTCTCTTTTACCCAGTCGTCGTATAAACCACCGTGGGCGCGTTTAGCATTGTTTTCATGCAAGGTAATTGAGGTTTCCTCAAACGGAAAGGCTTGTTCTTCTAATAACAACTCATACTGGTCTAACTCTAGTGCAGAAAGCCCATTTGGACGGCTCGATTCCATCAAGTCTTTTGCCAATACCGAGTACAAATTAGCCAATGAATAATTTGCTTGTGTCGTGTATTCAGCGATGCCATATGCCATAACGCCATCATATCGAGAAATGGCATTTTTAAGGGCATTTTGCTTACGCTGCAGACTCTTGTTCAATGGTAAGGTGAGTTTAATTTTCTGATATGCAGTATCGGCGTCGGTGGCAAATACCATTGATGCCATTGCGGCTAAATAACGAGAGCGAGCTGAGCGTTCACTGCCTGCTTTTTGATCTGCTTCAATCAGCTTGTTAAGCCAGAAACGACGCTTCGTTGCATCCCCTCTTTCACTGTAAAATTCGGTCAGTTTAAAGTGCGCTTCATTTGCATCGGCTAGCGGTCTCGGATAGCGATGAGCGTAGCTTCTGTAGGTGTTTAACGATGTTTCTTTGTCGCCTGCTTTTAAGTAATAATCCGCCGCCACATAAAGAGACTCTCTACCTAATTCAGTATCAGGTTGAGCCTGATGCTGAGCCATTAATAATGCTGCGGCTGGCTGCCATTGTTCCGACTTTTCATAAGCTAGCAACAGCTTTCCAGGGATAGTCTTCGTTAATGGGTTGTTTGCGAAACGAGTTTGAAAATCAAGCAGCAGGGGCAGTGCTTGGCTAAAATCTTCAAGCGCTAGTAGGTACGTAGCTGCATCATATTGTGCAGCTGCTCTGAAGGTTGAAGATGGCGTCTCCTGAAGAATGCGTCGCAGTAGGGCCACACTTTCCAGCATAGCCAAGCGCTGGGTTTCACTTAGCTGCGCAAAGTCTCTACCTTCAGGTAGGGGCGCATCTAAGGTTTGCTTTACTTTTGCTCTGGCTAACAACTGTTCTGACTGTTGGAAAAAGGTGGCGGCTAAGCGATTCGTCAACTCTTGAACACGCTCATCGTCTGCTGGAAGGATGTTTAACAATGTTTCATAACCAGCTTGTGCAACTTGATAATTTTCCAACGCGAAATTACCGTGCGCGAAAACTAATCTGGCTGAAATTAAAGCCTCGGCGCTGACATCGTGCACCGCAATGTGCTTATCAACTAAGCTTGCTTGGGGCAGATTTGCTTCAGCGTAGGCCAAGCCCTTGAGTTTATCGCTGGACAGCAGCCAGTCACTCCACTCCATGGCATCTCGATATTGTTGCTGTTCAAACAAACGTTGCATGAGTGACTGCGCCACATTTACGGTACGCGAGTCGGCAGCAAATGTATTAACAAACAAGCGTTGGCTGAACATCTTTCTGGTTTCTAACTTTTGCTTAAAGTCAGCATCGCGGTTAAGCGCATTTTCGCTTAACTTTTCAAACAACAATAACGCTGCATACGCTGCCTCGCTGGCTAATGGGTTAGGAATATCTTGATACGCATAAATTTCAAAGCTTTCAATAGCTAGGTTGAATTTATTCGCAGAACTTAAAGCTTCAGCGAGATAAAAGCGCATTTGTGGCACTTCGTCATCTGGTGAAAAAGTACGAATAAACTGGTCGTAATAGCCTGCAGCATTTTCAAAAGCGGTTTGTTTAATATTATTTAAGTCACTGACTGACGCCGTGCTCCAAGAAGCACTCTGAGCATCAGATATCGACGATCCTACAAAAGCCCCTTCCGCCGTCTCGCCATCAAGCAATTCAGCATTCGATGCGAGCATATTCTCAACAGTTTGGGCAATGCTATGTTCGTTTTGTGCCAGTTCTTTTAGATACTGTCTTAAGTACGAAGCTGTTTGTAAGCCAATCAAGCTTTGAAGTCCCGAATAATGAGGCCCATCAACGCCATAAGCTTCGACAAAACTCTGCTTACCTTCTAATACCAATGGCGGGAAGTTTCCTAGGATGTAAGCGTCAATGTGCTTTACATAGAACTCGACCGCACGCTCATGCTGAGGATAGGTATTCGCAAAAACGAGCAGAGTATCAGCGCTATCTTTATACCGACCATCGTTCAAATGCTGCTGCGCGAGCTCTTCGTAAATAAGATTTTCGTAAGCTCGCTGACCGTTGACGATAAAAAAGTCTTTAATTGCTTCGCCGTTGCCTTGGTAAGAGAACAGCAGCGCCATTATACGAAGCGTATCCTGCACTAGTTTTTGCTGACCTAAAGGCAGTGTGCTTATTTTAATGTGTGATTGTGTGTAGCTATTTTGATCTAAGGTTTCATCTAGCATTTTAGAAAATGACACCAACGCACTGCCATGTTCTTCTTGCTTAAAGTAGCTCCAACCCTGCATGTACGCGGAAATTCCATAAAAGTTATTCGACGCTATGTTGGCTGTTTGTTCCGACAATGCGAGCACTTGGCCATAGTTAACTACGGCCTTATCGTATTTTTGTCGATTAAAATAGTATTCACCAATACGAAAATACAGTTCAATATGATAGTTTGTTACGGCGTTAGTGTCGGTCGGAAATGTGGCTAGAAAACGTTGTGCTATCTCAACTGACTCGTCTGGTTTACCATCTAAATCAAGGGCCCGCGACAGTTGATACATTGCGTCCATGTACTTTGTTTCTGTGCGTTTCGCATCCGCGACTATTGCAGGGTCATCAGACAATAAGTCGGCTTGTGCAACAAGCTGAGCCTGCTGCGCTAATACTTCTCGGTAACGCGAAATAGCTTGATTGAAATAACTTGCGGGCTGCAGTTGGCCAATACCTGCAGCGGTGCTGCTGACTGTTGAACCGACAACGCTATTGTTGTTTGGCTTGCTAGCCTGCAAAGCCTCCAATGGAATACCTTCCTCTTGCGCTTTTTCGGCGAGCTGCATTTCAATATCAGCTAGTCTAAATGACACCTGTTGACGCTGCTTTTCATCTTTTAAAAACGGCAATAACGCCGCATATTCATCGCGAGTTTCCTTGAGTGAAAGTCGAGGCGCAATTGAGGGTTCAACTTTTAAAGGCTGAAGATCCAGCTCCGCTAAAGTAGGTCGGTTACTGATACCTTCGTTAATTATCGACGTTTCTTCTTCAGCGCTAAACATACTGCAGCTGGTCAGCACGATAGAAAGAGAAAGTATAAGGATTTTTTTCATCTTATCGACCACTTCCCGGTTGCGCTAAATCTTGTATACGAATGATCGCGAGCCTTGTAGCCACCTGCTGTTCCGACAATTCTTGCATTCTCAAGGCCATGTTGACTTGTAGGAACTCAGTTAAACGTCGGGTTATTGAATCAACTAGGATTTTGGTGCGTGCATAGTCAGCTTTTGCGCTTAAGGCCATAGCGTCGACACGCGCGCGCTGTTCAGCAATTATTTGGGTATCACTCTGCAGCTTTTTAAGACGTTGATATTGTTCATTGGCATCCGCGTACGCAACTTTCAGCTTTGATAACTGTTTTTGATGTTGCCAACGAGTTTCTGGAAAAGCCTCCGATAATTCCCACTGCAGCAATCCTTTCAAGCGAGCAACACGCTGCGCATATTTTTTAGGTAACTTGCGCGCTCGCTCGGCATTGATCCGTTCAATTCTTTGCTCGGCCTTCTCTAAACGCTCCATAGCCGATACTTGCTCACTGGTTGCGAACAACTTGTCAGATATCTGGTCTGAATTTAGCGCAGCTTCAAAACTCTGGATGCGTGTCTCGGTGCTATCCAATATTGCCTGCGCATCGGTAAGCGATAGAGCATTCACTCGACGCGAAAAAGCTTGTTCGCGTTCATCCAGTAGCCGATACATACTGTCAATTTGCACCAAATTGTCATCCAGCGTATTCAGCAGCTGTTTGGCTTGGCGTCGAACTTCAAGAAGGTATGCGCTATCAATTTGTTCATCGCCACTCAGTAACAACACGTGCAGATCGCGATGTTCAATTGGCCAATTCCCATTAGCCACAGTATCCAAAAAATCGGCCTGCTCAACCTTTAAACCGAATTCGCTCAACGAGGCAATTGCGGAATCCAGTTGCCGAGAAGAATCTCGCAGCGAATGGAAAGCCTCGGCCAAAGCTCCCTGTTGCTCATAGCCATAAGCTAAACCGTGACTTGCCTGCATTGCGTAAATGCCTTGACTATTGTCACGTAAATATTGCCAAGCTGCCATTGCCAAAGGCCATCTGTTCTCCTTTGCAAGCGTCCAACCGTAGGTCAACATTGCTTGCTCGGCGTGCAGCGACTCACGGCCAATCAACTTAAGTGCTATAAGCGCATTTGTGTAATCTTTTTGTTCCAACAATGTCACGCCTAAACCATAGTTTAAGCGGTCAAATAACGCATTACGTTCTAAAAATGCACGCTCTTCCTGGCTATCGGTCAAACCGTTTCCAAACCAGTTAAACCAAGACCACCAGCTTGCGCTGACGTCTTCTTGTATTGATTTTTCAGCTGGCGTGTCATTAAGCTGTAATTTCGCAGCAATAAACGCGTCGCTCGCAGCGTCATAATCCTGTTGGTTGTGCTGTATAACCGCTTGATTTGCGATGAGGTAGGTTTGATAAATAGAATCGCTGTTTAATTCTTCCGCGAGTGTTTCCCAATCACCGCCATTGCTCATGCGTTCATGACTAACTTGGTAGATAAGCTCTTCCCAATACTCTTCACTTAATTCATCTTCTAAATCATTTTCGAGAATTGCGGCATACGCGCGTTCGCTCACGCCTCTGCGCTTTTGTGCAAAGCTTGACTTAGCCAGCCAAAACCATGTATTTGCTTGAATATAAGGATCAGCTGATTGCGCTAATAGGCGTCTAAAAATACTTTCAGCTTGTTGCGTCATACCTAGTTGCAGGCTCACAGCACCTTTCATTAGGTCTAGTCTGTCTTGGTTTTCATTTGAATAAGGTGTTTGCGCGGTCTCTTGGTTCAGGCGCGTAAGTGCCCCCTGTAGCAGCGTTTGATCCGGTGCGTCTTGAAAATAACTGTAAACCACCTGACCAAAGGCAAGGTCTTGGCGTTTTTGCGCTAAAATTTGTTCAGCGCTGCGTGTATCTTCAGCAACTGCAGGCGGCTCTGATGTTGAAACGCAGCCGTTGAGTGCTACCGAAACGATGGCAACACAAACAAATTTAGTGGCCTTGAATTGATTTATTAACAAAAGCAATGCGACCTAAAGTAATGTGGCTGAGAAAGTAGGTTGTTGCTTTGACGTCGAATCAACAATTTTAAGTTCTACCGTGGCGGCTTCGTCATCTTTTTCGAATTCCAAAGTCACCGCTCGTTTGTAAGGTCTATTTTCTGGACCTGTGCCGATGAAGAAAGCGGTTAGTTCTCTGCTACCCTGGTTTATATTACCAACGAACAAGCGTTGTACTCCGCCTTTGTATAAAGCATTCACTTGACGATCGGTATACAAATAATTTGTGGCTAATTTACCGTCAATTTTTAATTCAACGGCATCAAGTTTGAAGTACTCACCCACGTCCATGGATAAGTAAACCGCAACCTGAGTGCTTGATGGAAACAATAAGTCTTCTTCCAAAATAAACAAATCACGATTCAAATTAACCAGTGCTTGCTTTAGCGTTTCCATTTCAGCAGCTAGATCACTATCAGGAACCGGCGATTCGTTTTTAACCTCAGATAATGCTGGTGTTTGTTGATTGTTGTCGGCTTCTTGCGCGTGTGCGGGGTTTGACGCCGTTGTAAATATCGTCGCTGTAACCAGCAAAACGATAGCTAAACCAGCCTGCACCAATACATTCTTAAAGATCGGCACAGCGACCACCCGTGCAGTGCTGTGTAGGCTAGGAGCTGTAGCGCCCGATACATTTGTAATTGTCATATCTAGTACCAAATTGATGCAAAGATGCGTAACACATTTGCCGAGAATCCAAACAATGGCTCTTCACCCACAGGCGCTTCTGCTGTGGCATCTCTGAAGTCATCGTAATCAAATTTCATGTAATCCCATTCAAAATGCACCGCGCTCTTTTTGAAAGTAGCGGTTTGAGAGAATTGCCATTCGTAAGCCACACTAATACCGGCTGTTAGGCCTGTATATGAGCTCATTTCTTTGTCGCGCGCCATGAAGTTAAATTCATCGGGGCGACTAAATAAATCTTGATAAAAATCAGCTTTATCTTGCTTATAATGACGTACAAAAACTTCAAAAATCCAATCGTCTTTAATTGGATGAATATAGCCTACCTTGAAGTTTTGTGCTTTTATGCCCCAAGTGTCACTATATGTTCTTGCATCACCATAAATCGCAGCGCGATAAGGCAGATAATAATTTGCGTTTATAGAGTAAGCGGTACTAGAGCGGGTATTCGGATATTTTTCCGTCGCAAAACTAAATCCACGATCGGTGCTAGCATCCAAAAAACGCACAGAGCGATAGGGGTTATTTAAATAACCTTCATCTGAAATGTGTTCAATATTGAAACCAACAATTAAGCTTTTTGTCGCCACTTGGCTAAAGCCTAAGCCGTATTTTTGACGATCCGCTTCTTCCTCAAAGCTTTCATCACCGCGGCGACCGACAACATCCCAACCTTTCGAATAACTCAGGGAAATAGTGCTTAAGTCGCCAAAAAAGTCTTGGCTAATACCCACATAAACCGAATTTGCTTCAAAGTCGTTTTCACTGCTGTTGGTGAAACTCGTACTTAACAAGGTTTTGTTATTAAGGTAATCAACGCCAACGGTTTTTTCTTTGCGTACTTCTTCGTAAGGACTTGCCGTTGCTCGCACATCGATTGACGCGCCAGAAACCGTATCAACATAATAGTTTGCTGATACCGACACTTTGCCGCCTATATTTTTACGCAGCAACACTGAAGGGCCGTCAATAGTCACACCGTCGCCTTCGTAGGAATGATACAGCACGTCAGCGCGTTCAATCGGCAAAACAGCGCCCTTAGCAGCAC
This sequence comes from Glaciecola nitratireducens FR1064, assembly GCF_000226565.1. Taxonomy (NCBI): domain Bacteria; kingdom Pseudomonadati; phylum Pseudomonadota; class Gammaproteobacteria; order Alteromonadales; family Alteromonadaceae; genus Brumicola; species Brumicola nitratireducens. The sequence continues at coordinate 4,080,127 of NC_016041.1, forward strand.
CAATAAATAATGTGCTGACGACGAGACCCAAGGTGCATAAGGTAACCTTGAGCGAATTCAGTTTTTGTCGAATGGCCTTAGCAGCCTGACGTTTAGTTACAGCCACAACCACCACCTGCACCACCGTCAGCACCGCGCGCACCTTCACGTGATTCAAACACGTGCTTCGCATATGCCAAAGCGACTGGGTTGCGATTCATGCTCATAATCGGATCGGCTAGATTGCTGCGCTCATAAGGCTTGACCCAAGGCTCGAGATTAGCCAGTGGATTGATGCTTTCAAAGGTACTTGCGCAACCACTGCCTAATGTAGCGACGCAGCACACAAGTAATAATCGAACAGAGGCTTTATTGAATAATTTCATTAGCACTACTCCCGCATTAACATTTTAATGGCTTTTTCATATTTCTTTTCGTCACCCGAGCGATAACCTGGATGGATCAAACGCACGTTGCCGTCACGATCAACTAACACCGTCGTGGGCATCGCGCTGACGTCATAGAGCTGACTGACGTCGCCCGAAGTGTCGAACAATACTGGAAAACTTACCTCAATATCTTGCAACAGTACGTTGGCTTTTTCCGCTTCATCGTCCACATTTACCGCTAGTATCTCTACACCCATGTCTTGGTATTCTTGATATAGTTCTTCAAATGCTGGAAGCTCTTCGCGACAAGGACCACACCATGAAGCCCAAAAATTTACCAGGACTATGTTACCGCGCTGCTCTGATAATTTGATGTTTCCACCGTCTCGGCTTTTTAAAGTGAAGTCTGGCGACTTTTCACCCGATGTCGGTTTTGCTATGGCGGCAACGCTGGCGAAACTCAGAGCGATAGCGGCAACGCTTGTTACTAAATACTGACGCAGACCCACGGCTGATATATTTTTTACTGATTTTATTGTTGCTAAAGTCGTATTTATGTCTGTCATTATATGGTCTCGTTATTTAAAAGAAGAACGTTGTCCCCAGCGTAATCGCTAAGTTATGCACGTCCTTTTCAACGCCGATAATGTCACTGGTGAAAACGTGATCGCGCACGTCTACTTTCAATGCCCAAAAATCGGTCAATAGCAGTCGATAGCCTGCACCCGCACTTACCGTAAAACGCTCGTCACCACCAAAATTTGTGCTTCCGGCGCCCAAGGTGAAGTAAAAATCTGAGTTAAAGACTAAGTTATCTGTGAAGAAGGTTTCACCATTGATGTTGTAACCTAGTGATAAGTTATAATACGTATAGTCACGTTCATCATCGGTTAAAAAGGGCGCACCGCCCGACAGTTTTTCGAAACTAGTTTGCCCTGCAGTAGCTTGGGCGTAGCGAGCTTCAAGGAATAAGTTCTCATTAATATGATAAGCCAAGGACACACCAATAAGCTCGCTTGACTCAAAATCTTCAATGCTAATAAATCCGCCAAAAATACCTATTTCGATATCTTCGGTATCAATATCGGACTCACTAATTTCACGGCGTTCTATATTTGGGTCGATCAATGCGGGAGGCTGTTCTGTGTTTTCTTGCATCGGGTTTGCCGCTTTCTTTGCAAAAGCACTTTCTATTAACGAGCCTTGCGCAAACGCCGAACCGTTGAATAACACAATATTCAATACGGCCAATACGCTTAATATTACATTCTTATTAACTTTCATTCATTTCACCATAGTATGGGGTTCGTGCTTATACGATACTGTTCGCTACCGCCCATCAATTTTTTATTTCATGTAACTGTCTTTCTAGTCTTTTTTTGCAGTAATTCTTGCGTTCGAAATGTTTTTCGAAACGCATTTGACCCACTAAAAAAATACAGAAAAGCCTAACCTAAACTCTTCAATTCGCTCTTGCTCATCGCGATCAGTCAACGCAATAATATTTCGGTACTCAAGTTTAATAAGGGTGTTACGCGCAAAGTGATAACGCAGGCCTGCACCCACTTCGTAAAAATCACTCTTGCGAACTTCGTCGCCACTTTGTACTAGGTTGGAGCGAGGACGAGTATTAATGCCGCCAGCGCCTATCGTCAAGTAAGGACTTACTTTCCACTCAGGGAACGTATGGTGCTGCAATCGAATTGACCATAATTTGTTTTCAGAGAAATCGCCGAGTGCTTGAGTATAAGTTGCTTCAGCGATTAAGTTACCAGTAACGTTCCATGCAGCTGCTACCGAGAGGGCATTTACACTCTCCAGTAAACCGCCAAACGCACTGACTTCAAAAGTTCTATTGGTGTAGTCTTCAAAACTACCTGTGGGCACATAAAGTTGTTCACCATTAGGTTTCAACGTTTTACCAAGCTGTTCAGCTGACACCCAGCCTTCTTGGCCTTTTTGAGTGATCGCTTTGTACCAGCCGGTTTTCTTTTTCAGTATGGTGATGCTTTCACCTTGCTCAGCAACGTGAAAAATAGGATATTCGCTAGCGGGACCTGTTCGGAAATCAACGTAGGGTTCAACAATATTAACCAGAAGATACTCGCCCTTAGCTGACTGGCTAAATAAGACAAAGACAATAACAACGACGAATAAAAAGTAGGTGTTTAATTTCATTAATTTGTTGGTGCATCAAATGGGTTATTGTAGTTTTGGCCACCGACATCGAGCCATTCGCTTATCATTTTCAATTCGGCTGGACTCAACCAACCTTGGTGACTACCGGTTTCAAATGGTGCAAAAAAACCTGCGCTACTGCGCGCACCATTGACGCTCATTGTACTACCCACACCAACTTGCTGTGTTACCTGAATTGGGTTGCCTTCTGGATCAAGAATAGGTTCACCTTCTTCATCGAGCTCATATACGGGATTACCGTTATTATCGAAAACAAGCACTAGTCGTGGCAATAGCGCACCATCAACTAATTCCAATTCAACATCATTAAACATGAGTTCGCGGTAACTCGTTAACAAGTCTGCATTGACTGGCGACGGATTACCAGTTAATTCTAGTTGCGCGACAGGCACTTGCAGTTGATTTTCAGCATCAAAACGATTATGGCAAGCTATACAGGTGTTGTCCGCGACCACCATTCCCTCGGCATCAAGCGTTGAACGGTCGAGTTCAAATAAGGGTTGAATATGGTCTGGAAAATTAATCACGGCCCGGCAAATTGACGTCCAGTTTTGCGCACAACTTTGTGTAATAGGCAGGCTTGTTTGCAAATCAGCATAGCGATATTCAATATTATCCGCCGGGATTTGCACAGCAGGATCAGACCACACGTCTTCAAACAAAATATCGAGCGTTAAGTCAGGTACGCCATTAATACGAGTAAACGTTTCAGCCATAGTTTCGCCTAAATCAGCGAAAAGCACAGGATTAGTATTCGGAAACGGAACGCCTGTACTTGGCGCGCCTGTGTTGATGGAGGCATATTCAGCATCCGCTCTGCCGTGCGGTTGCAGTGTAATAGCCGAATTATTGCTGCCGTCGTGGCAACCGTTACATGTTTTGGTTTCTCCAGGCGCAACCTGTAGCCAATTCTCATGGCGTGCAGAAATACGTCTGCCTTGCGCATCAACAATACTGATACCGAAAGGGACTTTCGCGGGCACGGCAACTTTCACTGAGCCGTCAGGTTGGATCGGCGTATACCCTAGCACTTCACGCATTAACTGGTTTCTTGAACGCCCAAATGCTTCATTTTCGATATCCAAAGTATCTTCATCCGGAAGAGATACACTTTTTATGATTCTCAGGAAGCGAGCGGGTCGTTGTTCGACTGCAACTACAGTTGGGTCTGCCATATTTACGATACCCTGAGGACTCAAATCATCTCCGGCAAAATCATACACGCTGCGAATATGAATAACGCCCATATTGGCATCGATTAATGCTGTCTTGCTAGTATCAATAGTCGATGAAGGGTTAGCTGGAAATGGACGACTTTCAAGCGCAACCACTTCTGAGTAAGACACATTTTCTTGTGGCACAACTAAAGGAAGCTGTGTGCCTTCGGCTGGATCAAACATCCACAAACCATATAGCGGCGGCGCTTTCTCATAAGTAGGGTCCACTAGACTCTCTGCGCTACACGGCACGACTGAAGGCGCAGCGTCATCCGCCGAGTTTTCAGGCAGTGGTGCTAATAAACGGCACTGGCTCCAACTAAACAACTGGCGACCACTGCCATCAAATAAAGGATACAGGGCAGCAATATAACCCCCCGGCGAAATCTCAACTTCTATATCAATATTCTCAAATAGCGCTTTTTCTTGTGCTGGGCCGGTTAACGAATTTGCGGATGCGATGGGCGTAAAGTTATCAATGTAATTAGCCACATCAATCGCAACAAAATCAGTTCCTAACTCTTCTTTTTCAAAAGGCGTAAGCGCAACCAGGATGCGATTATCAGGCGTAACACGGGTTTGCGTAAAGTGAATATCAGCGTTGTTGCCCTCAGAATCGATATGGCTATGACGACCGTATAATATTTCCAGATCACTGCCATCTGGATTCATTTGATAGAGGTGGACACCCTTGCTCCCCCCAAATTGGTCCCAACGACTGAATATAATTTTTCCATTAGGCATGACTAAAGGATCGAGGTCGTGACTTTGGTTATACGAAATTTGCTCAATATTCTCGCCATTTGCATCCATTACGTGAAGCACAGAGGCATGTACGTCTCGGCCTTCTTCTAAGCCTGCGTATTGAGGCTTACCCTCATCCAGCAATCGAGCTTGGTTACCGCGCTGGCGTGTTGAACTAAATAAGATGCGACCATCTGCCAAATAGACAGGACCTGTATCTTCACCAGTTTCAGCTACGATGTCAGAGGAAATAACGCGGCGTAACTCCTGTGTTTCAACAATGTATTCCCAAATATTCCAAGTGGGTTGTTCATTGTCATCGGCATCTTCATCTGCCGGAGCACGCATGCTAAAAATAAGGCGAGAGCCATCGTAGGAACTTTCTAAATCTTTAATATCAATGGGGAGGCGATTACCTTCGTCATCAAGTCGATCAGTAAATGCGCTTGCGCTTATATCAACTTCCACGGCACTTGCATTCGCGCGTGCCTTTAGTATTAATGAAGCGCCGGGAATAAATAGCGAAGGTTCAGTAATAGAACGCTGCATATCGGCATCTTCAATACTTAAATCGCGCTTAATAACCGCAATGGGAACGTCAATAACAACTGGGTCCGGTGCTTGTTCTTCGCCTGTTATATTTTCACCACCACAAGCAGCAAGTACTAAGACACATGAGCACAACATCACATTTTTTAGTGACTTCGTTAAAAAATAGTCAATGTTTGGCCTGCGAGTCATCATATTACTCTGCTCATTTTGAAGATTAAATCGGCATCATTACAATACCTAGTTAGCCTACATATTTATACTGTCACTGAAGTGCAACGCCTTTATTGGCTGGACGCTAAAGGTATATTTATTTGCACCTAGGCTATGCGCACTTTTACGTTAGAATGACAGCGTGACACCATGCGGTTTATACAACAATCTCGTTATGTATATGTAAGGATTAATTATTATACCGACTGTTTAAGTATACTTATCTCTCCCCGCAATCGCGACAACGTATAACTAAAAAAACAAATATACGACCTTTAAATAACCAATTGATATATGAATTTATTGAGTCACTCATTCTTTGTCGGCAATTTTCGTAAGCACATTAATATCAAGAGTATTAGGAAATACGCCCGCTAGCCCGTCAAGCATCGGAAAGGCCGCCTTCAAAGCTGACATATCCTTGCTAAATAATTGAAAAAGATACTTATCAACTGTTGCGTATGAGCAACACTTTTCAAGCTATTTATTCATGTAAGCTCCTTAAAAAAGAGTCACGTACGATATTAAACCGTTTTAAAACATACACTTAAAATCAGCGGCACGCTTTTTGATAGGCAGAAGGGTTACGCGCCCAATTGCCTTTTGTATTTCGACTATCGGTTTTAGTACTGGTTAATCGGTATACAGGCGAACACTTATTGTTAGTAGAGAATAACTAATGATACGTAAATCACAGGTATAACGTAGGTCACATTCAAAAAAGGAGTTGATTCGATGCGCTTGTTAACAAATGAATCAAGAAGCCCAATTAATAACGTATCCATGACCATCAAGCAGACACTAAAGATAATCTGCTTATCAGCTCCTCTCCTTATAGCGAGTGCATTGGCCGCAGCCGGACCGTTAGAACAAGCCAAGCGTATGCATGACCGTTTAGCTGGCGTCCCCGGCACAACGGCTGTCATTCAACAAATGGCTGACTTAATAGATGCGGGTGATGCTCGAGGCGCTGCACAAATAGCGATGCAGTCACCAAGTTTTTATAACATTACCGTAAAAAACTGGGTTACACCTTGGACGAATGAAGAGTTTGACGTATTCGCGCCACTCAATGATTACACCGCAACCGTTATCGGTATGGTGAGAGATGACGTTGATTTTCGCCAAGTGTTAAGCGGCGACATTCTGTATGTAGCAGATTCAAGTGCAGGAGTACCTGCCTACAGCACAAATAACAATAATCATTATGAAGCACTAGAAGGGGAAGGTGCCGACCTATCTTCAGTGTTAATTGCTACTACGCAATCCTCACTTACCGGCATACCCGCAGAAGCAACTGCTGGCGTAATGACAACTAGAGGCGCCGCAAAATCCTTTTTTAAAGATGGCACTAATCGCGCCATGTTTCGTTTTACTCTGATGAATCACATGTGTGCTGACCTTGAAGCATTCAAGGATACCAGTCTTCCACCAGATAGAATTCGTCAAGATTTAAGTCGCAGCCCCGGCGGCGATAGCCGTATTTTTACCAACTCATGCTCTGGATGCCATTCAGGCATGGACCCGCTAACTCAAGCTTTTGCTTATTACAACTACGACTACGACGTTGAAGGCGACCCCGATGGCGTCAACGGTAGGATTGTGTATAACGCAGAAGGCCAAATTGACCCCGAAACGCAGCTAAGAGTACAAGCAAAGTATTGGATAAATTCGAATAACTTTCCCTTCGGCTATGTCACCCCCAACGATGACTGGGATAACTATTGGCGTGAAGGCCAGAACCAAACGATTGGTTGGTCATCCGAACTTCCTGGCTCTGGCAGCGGCGCTAAATCAATGGGCCAAGAGCTTGCCAACAGCCAAACCTTTGCGAGTTGCCAAGTTACAAAAGTATTTAAGAACGTATGCCTACGCGCGCCGCAAGATCAAACGGATCGAACAGCCATCGCTCAGATTCAATCTGAATTCATGGGTGACAACTACAACATTAAAAACGTGTTTGCCGCTACTGCAGACTACTGCAAGGGAGAATAGAACATGTTTACTTCAACTCCATATTCGATTTTGCAATCAGTATCAATCGACACTGTTAACACACAATCTTCAGCCTTTCTGAAAGCCTTTCGTCGTTTAGGTGCTGCAAGTATGGCCGTTTTGCTGCTTGCTAACTGCGGTGGTGGTAGTGATGCACAAGTAGAATCAACGCCTTTACCACCACCGGTTCAGCAACCAGTGGTCAATTATACGGGACCTGCACCAGCGACTCCCGACGTACAAAATTTTAAATTATCAGTTTGGGATAATCTGGCAAAGCCAGATCGCTGCGGGGCTTGTCACATTCAAGGTCAACAGTCACCGCCTTTTGCTCGCTTCGATGATATCAATCTTGCCTATGCTGAAGTAAACAATCTAATCAACAGTTCTCGTATCAGTGAATCTGAACTGGTCACCAAAGTTGCCGGCGGACACAACTGCTGGTTGAGCAGTCCTGAAGCATGTGCCGACATTCTTACTACGTGGATAGGTAATTGGGCAAGTAACGAAGAAGTTGCGACAACCATCGAGTTAAACGCGCCAGTTGTGAAAATTCCTGGAGCCAACAAAAACTTTCCGTCCGACTCAGGTCTATTCGAATCAAACGTTTACCCAACGCTTCGTGAGCATTGCGCTGACTGCCATCAGTCAAGTGCAGCCATCCCTATTTCACCTTACTTAGCATCATCCGATATTGCTGAAGCGTACGCCGCTGCAACTGCGAAGATGAACCTAGACCTCCCTGAAGACTCAAGATTAGTGGCAAGGCTTAGAGATGAATTCCACAACTGCTGGACAGATAATTGTAGAGCCGATGGTCAAGCCCTAGCTGACGCTATCCGCGCAATGTCAGAAGCGATTGACGTAACCGAGTTAGACACCAACCTCGTGAGCTCTCACGCGCTCACCTTGTATGATGGCACGCTAGCGACAGGCGGCGGCCGTTTTGAGTCTAACCTTATAGCTAAATGGGAGTTTAAAACAGCTTCAGGCAATATTGCTTTTGACACCAGCGGCATAGAGCCTGCGCTCAATCTTACCCTCAGCGGCGGTTACGAATGGGTAGGCGGTAACGGTATTCAACTTACTGACGGTAAGGCTCAAGGCTCAACCACCGACAGCAAAAAAATTCATGACTTAATTGTTTCTACTGGCGAATTTGCCATAGAGGCATGGGTTGCTCCAGCTAACGTTACGCAAGAAGGCCCAGCGCGTATCGTTAGTTACTCAGGTGGCCGTGACAGACGCAACTTTACTTTGGGTCAATCGTTATATAACTACGACATGTTGTTGCGCCATGGCAACACAGATACCAACGGCATGCCAATGCTAAGCACCCGTGACGCCGACGAGGATTTACAAGCCGCTCTGCAGCACGTCGTGGTTAACTATGACGGTGTTGGCGGTCGTCAAATTTATGTAAACGGTGAATTTACTGACGATGAAGACGACGTTGAGGCAGCGGGTCTAAGTGATTGGGATGATAGCTTTGCGTTTGTGCTCGGTAATGAAGTTTCAGGCGATGTGCCATGGGCGGGTACAATCAGAATGGCGGCAATGCACAATCGAGTGTTAACAGCAGAGCAAATCGTCAAGAACTTTGATGCCGGTGTGGGCGAAAAGTTCTTCCTACTATTTGGTATTTCAGAAATCATTAATGTACCGCAAAGCTATGTTGTGTTCGAAGTGAGTCAGTTCGATACCTATAGCTACTTGTTCACTGAACCCTCAATGATCAGCCTTGATGAAGGTGCAAACCTCGATGGCATTACATTGACTGGCATTCGTATCGGCGTAAATGGCCGTGAATCGGAGGGTGGTCAGGTGTTCGCGACATTAAATTTAACGGTTGATGGCGTAGAAGCAGCTAGCAATGAATTAGGTCAGCAGCTTTCATCACAAGGTACTATCATTCCTGTACAAAAAGGACCGGTTCAAGACGAATTCTTCCTCACTTTCGAAGTGCTAGGAGATGCCGTATCGGTGCGGCAAGAGGATGAGGCTCCAGTAGCAGCGCAGCCTGTCGATTTAGAACCTCAGTCTGATATTGGTATCAGAAACTTTGCAGAAGTGAATGCAAGTATGTCGGCGTTGACAGGAGTTCCTTCTTCGCAAACTGCGGTAAACAATACCTACCTGCAGCTGCGTCAACAATTGCCGAGCGTGACTGAAATGCAAAGCTTCTTGGCATCAAATCAAATGGCAATTACGCAAATGGCAATTCGCTATTGCGATGCGCTGATTGAGGACAGCAGCTTAAGAGCAAGCTACTTCCCAAGCTTTGACTTCGGCAAGTCAGCAAACAGCGGATTTGATAGCAATGACCGCGCGGCACTCGTCAACCCTCTGATTGATCGCATGATCGGCAGTGGCTTAAGCAGCCAGCCAGCATCAGCAGATGTGGCAACCGAACTAAACAACTTAATCGATCGCTTAACAACGACTTGTTCAAGTAACAATTCATGTTCAGCGCAAACTACACCCACAGTAGCAAAAGCAACTTGCGCAGCCGTGCTCGCCAGTGCTGCTGTTGTTATGCAATAGCAGATGCGAATAGGTGATTAAAATGAAAAAGACAATACGTACATTCTCAAAGAAATACACCGTCGGCGCTAGCGCTAAAACAGACCATGGCGGTATGGGCGGAAAAAATGGTGCTGATGCAGACGCTCCCTTATTTCATCAGGACCACGGCAGACCAGTAACGCGGCGCGACTTCCTAGCTCAAGGTTTTACAGCTGGTATGGGCGCAGTAGTTGGCGGTTCAGTATTGAGCATGCTAGCCGGTTCTAGCAAAGCGCACGCATCACTGTCGTCTGATTTAGAAGCATTAAAAGCTGGCTGTGGCATTGCCACGCAAGGCGCTGGGAAAATTCCCTTTATCGTTTTCGATCTAGCCGGCGGAGCCAACATTGCAGGTTCAAACGTATTGATCGGTGGACGCGGCGGACAAATGGACTTTTTGAGCACCCAGGGCTACAGCCGTCAAGGTTTACCAGGTGACATGGTACCGAGTATTGCTAATCCGATGGCCGGTATGTCTGACTTTATCAACAATGAACTCGGCCTAGCATTTCATGCTGACAGTGCTTTTTTACGCGGTATTCAGGAAAAGCTAGCGGTCGGCAATAGAGCCAACGTGAATGGCGCCGTTATCCCAGCTCGTTCAGAAAATGACACGGGTAACAACCCTCACAATCCCATGTACGGTATTAATCGTGCAGGTTCCGACGGCTCGTTATTGACCCTAATTGGTTCAAGAAATTCTGATAGCGGCGGCAGCTCTATGGCTCCTGCCATGTTGATTGATCCAGGCAAACGCCCAACTAAAGTAGACCGTCCCTCAGACGTCACAGGTTTGGTTGATACTGGCGATCTCGTTGGCCTACTAAGTCAAGAAGATGCAGTCTCAGTAATGGAATCGGTACAGCGCATCAGTGACATGAAGCTTAATCGCGTTGATACCAAAATTAATAGCGACGCAGACCTCAAAGAACTGGTGCGCTGCGGCTACGTTAAAAGTGCAGATATCGCTGATCGCTTCGGCGACCCTTCTTCTTTGAATCCAGAGCTTGACCCGAATATTGTGGGCGAAAATGGAATTTTCACTCAGGAAGAATTTGACGGCGATCGCGAATTCCAAAAAACCGCGTCTGTGATGAAATTAGTCATGAACGGTTTCGCAGGAGCGGGCACAATCGCTATGGGCGGTTACGATTACCATACGGGTAACCGCTCGTCAGGTGAAGTAAGAGATTTACGTGCAGGTAAATGCATGGGCGCGGTATTGGAATATGCCGCTCGCGTTGGCGTTCCTGTAATGATGTATGTTGTCAGTGATGGCTCGGTTGCCAGTAACGGTATGATTGACGACTCTGAGTTTGGTCGCGGTAAAGGCGTATGGACGGGTGATAACTCGTCCACCGCTGCCTCCTTCTTTATGGTTTATAATCCTAACGGTACGCCTCAATTAATTGGCGGTACGCCAGAAGAGCAAGCCGTTAGCCAGCAAATTGGTTATATGCGTAGCGATGGCTCCGTTGAAACATCAGCGACACCGGCAGCCAATAACGTCAACCTACTCGTTGAAACGGTAATTCTGAATTACCTAGCGCTGCACGGTGAGCAAGGCCGCATGCGCACCTTATTTCCGCAAACGGGTTTAGGTAACGCTGCTTTAATGGATTCTCTGACGGCGTTTGAGCCAATAGTTAACGGTGTGATTGGTGCCTAGCGAATGCTAGCTTGCACTAACCCAACTCAAAGCCTATTAGGTTAAAATGCTCGACGATTTCGAAATGGAACGCCAGTCAGGGATGAATGGCAAACAGGGATGTTAACTTCTTCACGTTGGAAACCATCGAGCGCTTTTTGCTGCCTCACCATTACTGCTGCAATCCATTCGAATAATGCATTTTGCGCTGGTTATCCATTACTACTGCGTCATAACCATCAATACGATTAATCATACCCAAGCCTTCTCGCAAACCCATCACAAAAACTGCGGTAGAAAGCGCATCATTAAATGTGCTACTGGGCCCGATAATAGACACCGATTGCACATCGTAAGTCGACTTACCCGTTTTAGGCGATAGAATATGATGATAGCGTTTACCATCTTCTTCAAAGTAACGCTCGTAATCACCGGATGTGGACATAGCAGAGTTTTGTAAAGGCATGACTACCGCTTGTTTCTCTTTATTTCTCGGGTCGCGTATTCCCACAATCCATGGTTTGCCACGTCTGTCACCGATGAGACGAGTATCGCCACCGGCAGTAACTAATCCATGTAATATTCCCATACGCTCTAACAGTGAGATGGAATTATCAACCGCGTGACCCTTTGCAATTCCGCCCAAATCAATTTTGACTTTTTCATTGCTAAACGCGACCGTCTTATTCTCCTTCTTGAGGACAATGTGCTTGTAGTTAACGGCGTCTAACAAAGAGGCGATGGTTGCTTCATCTGGACGTTTATTTTCTTTGTAATTATATAAATAACCAACACTTGCAAAAGTAATATCAAACGCGCCTTTGGTTAAGTCGGAAATTTTAATAGACTTATCGAGTAGCTCAAACATTTCATCGCTGATCACCATTGCTTGTTTGCCTGCTGATGCATTAATCAGACTAAGCTCACTGGTCTCAATGTAAGGGCTCATGAGTTGGTTAATGCGCTCCATTTCTGCCATAACAGCTTTCAACGCAAGTTGCCCTTGCACCGGGGTTTCTGCCCACACTTCAACATAGATATTAGTGCCCATAATACCTGCACTATCAGAATACCACTCAGCTTTAAGAGAGGCAGAAAAAGCCAATATTAGAAAAAGCAGAATGCTGTTGATGGCACGTATATTCATGAAAAGCTGCCTGTAGTAAATAATTAAAATTTGTAGAATAGGGTGGCCAAACCATAGGAGACAGCAACGAGCAGTACTCCACTAATCAGAAACTTAGACGCATAAGCCCCTTTTTCTCGATACTGCACACAGTAAGCAATACTTAAAGGGAAAAACAATAGCGAAAGCACACCGTAGGCATACTGTTTGTGACCAAACGCTGTCACGACAACAATAAGCGAACCAACGAAGAACAAGGCCGCACCGATCCCTATTAATATGATCAAAATGACATTTGCTGCTAATTCCACTAATACTAAACCTTTTTGGTAATTTCTTGAGAATGAAACTATCTAGTCTCGATAAGTAAGCGCTGCATGAAAGTATATTAAAAAAACTTCTTACCTGTTAACGCTATATAAATAGCAAAAAAGCCCACTACCGAATAAACAAGCTCAAATATGCCTATTCCGTCATAGCGGCCGTTAATAGCTTCTGAGATCAACATAAAAGCGAGAAGCAATGAGGGAAGTGCAAGCAAACCCACAATAATTCGCACGGTTAAAGACAGCTTTCCTTTTTCTTTTAGTAGCAATGTATTTTCTCTTTTTACAATCTCATATGCTTGTCATCATGAGCTAGGGGATAAATTATTATTCTGTAATTAGTAAAACAGCTTGAGCTCTTTTCGGCAAGCGTTGTAAAAAGGCAATCGTCACTGTTGGCGCTATTTTAACTATCTCCCATGCCTTATCTACGATGCTGGTAAATCAAACCACAGCGCTTCAAGTGCTAGCTCGGCTTTTATAGCTAACGTTTGTTCTGGCTCAATACCAATTGCGTCACCTTCTTTGAACGTCTGCCCATCAATCGTTACTTGGCCCTTTATAATGTGTAAGTAACCTAAACGCTTTTCGATAGCCAAGTGAATGCTTTCGTCTTTTCCCAAGACTAAGCGCGAGATACTTGCATCTTGATTGATTAATAAAGCCCCATTCTCGCCATTAGGTGCTACTAAGGTTGTTAATGCGCCTTGTTGTGGCAAGCTTTTTTGCTCGTAGCTAGGTTCAATGCCCTTCACGTTTGGTTGGATCCAGATTTGTAGGAACTTCACTTTGTCAGTGCTTGAAGCGTTGAATTCAGAGTGTGTTACGCCGCGGCCTGCGCTCATACGCTGAACATCACCAGCGGGAACAACATAGCTATTGCCGGTGCTGTCATCGTGCTTAAGAGCCCCCTCAGTGACGTACGAAATAATTTCCATATCGCGGTGACCATGCGTACCAAAACCTTGCCCAGGCATAACCATGTCGTCATTAATAACGCGTAGCACTGACACACCCATGTGTTTAGGGTCATAGTAGTTGCCAAACGAGAAACTATGTTTACTTTGTAACCAACCAAAGTTCGCTGCGCCTCGGTCTTCTGATTTTCTAATATATTGCATACATTGAGCTCTGTGTTAATTCATTGACCAAGAGTCGCTTGGTGCAAACAAAACATAGTGAGGTTGAACGGTATGTATCCAAGCAACTCTTTAATCATCAAAGTACTCACTAGCCCATTGCGCCTCTAATCAAGACAAAAGGAATCTCAGCTAAAATAGCGACTAAGGGAACAACAGAAGAGTAAATAATCGCTTTCTTAGCTGAATAACTTAACATCAATTTTATGATCAAAAACGGCAGAATTAGATAGAGTATGTAACCGCCAAGGGCAAGTGATAAAGAGGGAGGAATATTCATACTAGCAATCGCAATCCCCAAAAGAATCACTGAAAAGTAACAGGTAATAAATATAGCAAAACTAACGTACCAGTCCATATCAACATGGAACGTGTCTTTTTTTCCGTAGTGCTTATCAAACAGCTTGTACACACCGAATAATATAAAGCCCGCAAGCGCGATGTAGAACATAGGTGAACTTCCTTGAAAAATTGAACTATCGTTTTATTGAACTGTAAATTTAATTACAATTGCCCACTAGTGTTTAACTATCCAGCAACTGAGGTACTTTGTTTGCTGTAAAACCAAACTCTTGTCCTAAACCAAAAACAATTCGTTGAGGGCCAATGAAATTGCCTTGGGTCGCTTCATGCCATTCACAGTTTAGGGTACTGGTGCCTTTCCTTAGCCTACACGACCAATGACTTAGGCCGGCTCCGAGTTCATTATATTCGCCGCTTAATTCCCAGCCGCGTTCGATATATTGAGAAATAATGAGGTGGAAACGCTCAGCCGAAACCTCTTGAATGATATTAAGTCCATAGTATTGATACTTAAATTCAGTCAACTTTTTTCTTATCAAAGCAAAAAGAGTCATATTTCCCTCATAGTGGAATTGCAAATATTTAAACGTTACTTCCAGCCTTGCAGCCAACGATTATCATCTTTCAGATCGAGCCAATTAATCGGGGTAGGGCGTTTAGACATAACAGGTTCTATGCAGCAAGCGACAACAATCCCTTCCTCATCAAATTCAAGGTCAGAAATAATAAAATGCTTTTCTTTGTTAACAGGCGTAACGGCTGTCCACTTACTATTGAGTAATTTTTTAGGATTTATTTTATTCATTATGACTCAATTAAAAGGTGCCAACGCAGGACATGACCCAACGTCGAGGCTATTCGCTTGATTTAGGTAAACATTCCGTTCGTTAAGAATGCCAACTAGCATCAGGCATTACAACCAAAAGGAAGGTTGCAACTGGGCCTAAAAATAACGATATGAAAAACCACAGCAGCCCGGTTCGCCCCTTCCCTTGCGCCAAGCCTGCATTGATCAGAGCGAGTGTGCCCCAGCCGACAAAAAATGAACCATTGTTAAATACTATATCTGACATTTAAAACTCCTTTCACTTTTACTTATTGGTAATTAAAAACCAAAATAAGGCTCGACTAGTTACTCTAAAATTTTAACCAGCGTGTGCTTCATATAACCATAAATATCAGAAAACCCCAAACAGAGCCGAGGTGATACGCCCTTTTATAAAGAGAAGCACTCACAAGTGTCTATGGTGCTTTATAACAACTATAGCAAAAGTATGAAATGGTTCCAACGGAGCGAGATTAAACTAATCTAAAGGCATAAGTCTCATGCATTTGCATAATATAACGCTATCGAAGACAGGAAAATAGGCGCGCTAGCGAGTAATTTTGTCCTCGTGACGCAAACTAAGATTATCGTTTCTCATTTTTAATCGTTGATTTAAGATTTCGATTGCTTACTTAAACGGCTTTTAAAACCAAGCCTTTGGATTGCATAAAAATGACTAATGAAAATATAATTTCTGTTATGCCACCAACGAATGCACCAATAACAAAATTACCGCCTAAAAGTATGCACAACATACCAGAAAGTATCAGAACACCTCCTAAAACCCAATATGTTTTTACACCATATAGGGTGTTAAAAGCTAGGTAACGGACACCGATAATCATTAGCATAATTGGATAAAACCATTCAATTTTCAACTTTGCGACATAGAAAGCTAAAAACAAACCTACAAAGAGTATAATTGTGCTTTCTAAAGCAAGTTTACCCAAAGGGTTTTTAGGAGCATGATTACCTGAACGTTTAAGCGTTTTTGATAGTAGTACAGCTAGCGGATGAATAAACATACCACCAAAAAAAAGAGTCAACATACTTGCTTGGTTTGAATACAGTAGCGCAACGATACCTGCAGCACACCAAATTAAACCAGAAACTAAAACACCCGCTCCACCGCCAAAATACGAAAAATTCATATCTTGTTGGGCGTCTTTAAATATCATGAATATTCCTTAACTTAAGAAATTGAATACTAAGAGGATAGACCCACACTTGACCGTCGTTAGCCTTGATTGCTGCGATAATGGCAAAGATAAAGTTAAGTATTCCCAAGAGAATGAGACCAAATATACCGATAACTAAAAACACTAAAACACCGCAAACGATAGAATAAATAAAAAGACTAATAAGCCAATTAACTGTCGCTTTCCCATGATTATCAATTGCGACATTTTTATCCTTATTGGTAGCCCACATGACAATAGGTAAGATAAACCCTAATCCAGGAATGACAATGCTGCTCAACTGGCTTAGGTGAATTAGCATGCAGTACGTGTTTAAGGGCATTCCCCAATATTCTTCTCTATTTTCGTTCATATAACTCTCCATGTATTAGCTGAAACTAAAAACCCCAAATAAGGAGCTAGATTTTTTTAGTAGCTGCTGCCGTCATGAACATACCTCATCACTGTCTTTTGAGGTAAGTCCAAATTAATTGCCGATTCTAAAACTGCACCGATGGATTCTATCATTCGTCTTGATTGCATATTGTCAGCGTAGCAATGAATATGAATTTTTTCGATACCCATTTTTACTGCCTTATCAATTGTAGCATTAAGCAGTATTTTACCAAGTCCTTTGCCTCTTGCACTCGGTCTTATGCCAAGACCTATGTGCCCTCCTGCCTTCTCAAGTTCAGCATTTAGACAATGACGCAAGTGCGAACAGCCGAGGATTTTATTACCCTCAACCAGCCAAAATGTTGTATTCGGAACTAACCAATCAGGAAGATGTAAACCCTTTGAGTATAATTCTAGTTTGCGAACCAACGCTTTAAAATCTTTGTGCTTCAAATCGAGTGGATATGGATACCGTTCTTCATCTCCTAACTCTTCAATATATGAAACGTAGCTTTTTTGGAGGTCGGTATTAGGATTAATAAGTTTCATAGCTCTAAAAGCACCTAAGGTTGAATCAAAGTCTGCCTGGGGCGAAACGGCATTTTTTGGTCCAGAGTGAATGCGGTTGGTTATACTGATGAATCGAGTGGAAGCAAGCAACTGTATTTTGTCCGTTTGAAGTTCTTGTTAGCATTCTTTTTTCCCTATCTTTAACTTTGGCAATATTGGAACTTTCCAACAACCACAATTCTACTGTGCCTTTCGATTTCAGGTGGAAAACTAGAAAGAGTTGAAAGTGATCCTTGGCAGAACGAGCCTGAACCACAGTCATTTGTGATGTGTATTTCAATACACTATATTTTTTCAGTTGTTTTAATTGGAATTAACCACGAGTCGCTCCCTGACTATGTTTGATATTGAAACATAAAAAGAGCACAATGACTTACTCTCGACACTCGTCAAGTATGTCGAACAATTTCGTCCGCTGAGCTGAAGAAAAGGTATAGTAACTAAAAACTACATCTGTGCGGTCGTGAACCTTAATACGAATTTCAGAGGGTATTGATTTCGTGATTTTGTAACCTTCATATTCGGACCAGTTTACTGTTCTTTTATTTTCGTAGTTATAAAACTCAAAACCATCTTTTAAAAACACAATCCTCTTAGAGCGACCAGAATAAAAAAACCATATGTAAGCGGCAAACATAAATGTGCAAACAAACGTAGTAAGAACTAAGATTAACGGGTCAAATTTTGTTGAGAATAAAACTGAAATGACGGCCGCTAAAACAATATACCAAAGCAAATTAGAGATCATTTCATAGAAGCGACAAAAGACGCCTTGGTATTTAGATTGTGAAAGTTCAAGCCTATTCATACCGATTACCAACTCCTTACATAACCGGCGCTGGCCACTCTCGCCAGTGTCCAATTAATGTTATTTTTTTGTCTAAAGCCATTTGTACATAACCAATGCATCTACATATCCTTTTGTTGGATGATTAAAAGCCCGTGGTAAACGTCCTACGATATCAAAACCGAGTTTTAACCATAGCCGAATAGCTCCATCGTTGCTTGATGCGACATAGTTAAATTGCATTGCTTTATATCCTAAACCTATTGCTACCTGCTGAGAATGCTTGCACATGGCAGTGGCTACCCCTTTGCCTTGCGCCGAAGGTGAAACCATGTAACCACAATTACAAACATGCATCCCAGGACCTGCTTGGTTAGTTTTAAGGTAGTAAGTTCCTATAATCTGCCCATCTGCTTCAGCAACAAAGGTTTTGCGTGGCGTATCAACCCAAATTTTCTTAGCCGCACTTTCCGAGATATCCCTTGGAAAAGCGTAAGTTTCGCCCGCTCTGGCGACTATTTTAAAAATAGGCCATATGGCTTCGAATTCCGACTTGTCTATTTCTCTAATCTTCATTAGACATAAATCTACCTGAGACATAACGTTTAACATATGGAGAACTTAGGAGCGCCATTTCAGCGAGTAAAATTCCCAGCATGATGTTTGTTATACGAACATTTATTCATTAAAAACTGATGAAAGGGACTCTTGAAAGAATGAGCGTTCTTCATAACCATTTTTAATGCTCATCTTCCACAAACAATTGCTTCTTCTCCAATATGGTAGATATTATTGATTGCTACATAAGTGCCAGAAACAACGCCTGTAATTGGGATCAATAATACCCCGCTTATTGAATAGTATGTATTGGTTTCCTCGAAACCATTTACAATTTTAAGAGTTTTGCGATCAGTTGAAATTTCACACTTATTTACCGATGAAAGGTCATCAGTAGGTAAAACCACACAACCTGAAACTAATATCAATGATAGCAGCGCGCACAGCTTAATTTTCATTTCTAATTTCCCTTTAAATAATCCATCTAGCACGCATAACAACCGGCAAAGAGTGCAAGTTTATAGATGCAGCTTTTGAGCAACGCGAAATGCGCCCGTAAATTTGTCCCAGCGACCGAAGGGGGTGAACTGATGCGTTTGTATGGCAAGATCCTTTCTCCAAAGTGGTAAAGTGAGACCCAGATATTGGCTGCAACCAATATTCTTCTGTGAAGCAGTTCGCCTGATGCAAGGCTCCTCAATTGAGAGACCGATAACAAACATGAGCGCTTCACAGAACTCCAAGCACAAGACTCGAATAGTCTACTGGGCCTCAAGCTCGCATTACGCAAACAAGAGTTAGCTTATTATGAAAACAGTCACTTCGCAAAACATTAATGTCGGTGTCGATACCGGCAAGCAATCCCTCGATATATTCATTCGCCCGCTGGACGTTTATTTCACCGTCACAAACGATGAAAAAGGCGTTAAAGAAGCAATCAGTCTAATCAAGAAACATTGCCCACAGCGCATTGTGATTGAAGCAACTGGCCGCCTTGAACTGCTGTTCGTGATGGCATGTGCAAAAGCCAATTTACCTTTTGTGGTTGCCAATCCGGTTCACGTGCGCCGTTTCGCTGGGGCTATCGGTTTGAATGCAAAAACAGACAAGTTAGATGCCCAGTTGATTGCGCATTACGGTGAAGCGATACAACCTAAGCTATCCACGCTAAAACCAGAAAGCATGCGCCTGATGGCCGATTTGGTCGCGCGACGAAACCAAATACTCAACATGCAAACCATGGAGAAGAATCGATTACAGATTATGCCCAAAGGGCTGCATTCGACCATCAACCCCATCTTAACTGCTTACAAAAACCAGCTTGCTAAAATTGAAAAGCAACTCGTTAAGCTCATCGAAAGCTGTCCCGACTATCAGGAAAAAAATGACATTGTACAAAGCATGCCTGGCATTGGAAAAGTCTCTGCAGCTGCACTCATCGGCTACTTTCCTGAGTTAGGTTATGTGAGCAACAAACAAGCCGCTGCGCTTGTCGGTGTCGCCCCTATGAACAGAGAAAGTGGACGCTACCAAGGCAAACGAACAATCAAAGGTGGACGTCCTCAGGTGAGAACCGTTTTGTACATGGCGATGATGTCAGCCATGCAGTGCAACTCCGTTTTTAAGCGCACCTATCAAGCCCTTCTTGCCGCAGGGAAACCTAAAAAAGTGGCGATTATTGCCTGCGTGAGAAAGATGGTGGTTATCTTGAATTCGATGGTTCGAGATGGGAAAAAATGGGAAGAAAATATGGCGTAAATTTAGTTATTGACGCCATAGTCGTTTGTTATGTTGCTTAATGTTAGTACGGTTTTGACTAAACAATCCATGTCTCCCTGCGTTAACCATTTAGGTAAAGATATACTCGTTTTACGCTCAAACAACAACTGATGTTGACCAGCGAGAAACAAACAACAAATGTTCGGAACCCGTAAATAGCGTATTAAAAACAGATGAGAGTGACTCTTGAGAGAACGGTTTGCGCCATAGTGGTTTGCTATACTCAACGGCCACTTGATTTTAACTCAGACAGCTCGATTGATAAATCAACTCTTCTCATCGCGGCTTGACCAATACCCGCAATAAATCCAGCAAAAAAAATGGAAGTTAACAGCCAAGAACTTCCACCATCAATGAAGTAAACAAATCCGATATAGGTAAGCATACAAAAAAAGGAAAATGCAGGCATGTAATATAGTCTAATAATTTCTTTCTCAATTTTGACGATTCTTTTATTTTTCTGAAGAGAAATTAAACCATCAACATCTTGAGAATTTTTAATACTCATGATTTATCCTTTTATGAATAACACTTTGACTTTGCATCAGCGGTTTCGCGGGGTTCTTCCAACAAATCCGTCTTTATGTTTATGTTTTTGTCATGTTTCATCTTCACGTACAAGGTACTCGGTTCTAATTCTGTAATTTTCTTCAAATGCAACAATAGCTGCCATTATCCCAGAAATAAAAAGGATACTTACTGACATTGGAATAAAGACAAGGCTTGTTGTTAGCGCGTGAAAGCCCGACCCAATAAACATGAATACAATAGCAATAATAGAGATTACAAAAAGTATGATCCCCAATACTGCTGTGATTCTGGCCAGAAGAAGCAATAACCTTAAGTTTTGCGACGAAATTCTTTTATATGGCTTCATTTAAACTCCTTTTTATCAATTTTCTGAGAAACATAACAACCCACATAGAGGGCAAGTTTATGGGTGCAGCTTTTGAGCAACGCGAAATGCGCGCGAACCCGAAAATTGCTCAATTAAAGCAGATAAGGGTGACTCTTGAAAGAACGAGCCTCCCCTTGCTAGTCTTTTACATCATCGACCCACAACCCCATATTGGATACCATTTTCAGTGTTGCATGAGCAAGTCGCTCCTAATAGATCTTGACCACCGATTGGGCAAGTTCTAACCCGAGATTCGCTACTGTAATTCAGATTACAAGTAGCTCCAAATTCAACCCTGGGTGGAGCCCCATCTTTCCTATATTTATCAGTTAGATCATGGTTTGCCTGACAACCTTGTATGAATACCAAAAAAAATAAAAATAATATAATGTGTTTCAAATCATTTTCCTATGTGCAAATCACATGATGATCGCGCTTTATTTTGAGCTTAAAATCCACTCTGACATAACACCCCGCATAGAGGGCAAGTTTATGGGTGCAGCTCTTGAGCGAAGAGAAATGCGCCCGTAAGCTTGTCCAGGCGACCGAAGGGAGTGAACTGATGCGCTTGTTATACTTGGTTGAATTACTACTATTCTGATAAAACAATCCATGTCTCCCTGCGTTATCCATTTAGGTAAAAATATACTCGTTTGGCGCTCAAACAACAACTGATGCTGACCAGCGAGAACCAAATAACAAATGCTCGCGAACCCTAAATTAACTTATTAACAACAGATGAGAGTGACTATTGAAAGAAAGAGCTCCCACAAGAGTGACTTACTACCTTATCAATGATTACAGGTAATTACTCGATTCGGACGCAATACAAACCGATACGATTTACCAAACTCATTGGCGGTAACATAACCACACTCACCCATTCTAATTTTCCCATCCATATAAACGACACGATACTTATAGACACCATCGCCTTGATTTAGTGAGTAGTATATTGTGTGTACGCTTGGCACTGCAATTGAATCAAAAACAAGCTTATTATTTGGCAACTTCACTTCAACCAGCTTAATTTCTTCGCCTGAAATGTTTTCTACAACGACTCTAGGCATAAAAACGAAGTATGCCTGATAAATGATATACGTCACTAAAACTACAATCCCAAAAACCCATATTGCTTTTCTCAAATCAGTTCCTTATCAATGAGCATAACACCTAACTAACGGGCGCATACATGGCGCGCAAAATGCCGAAGGCGCGCCATGTATGTGTCCCAGCGACCGAAGGGAGTGCGTTCAGTTTTTGTTAGATGCCCTCATACGAATACACTTTTTTGCCGAATACAGTTAAATATTGAACGAGCTCTACATTCTTACCAACAGGGCAAGGCTGATCGCATGTCACTATCACAATGTTTCCGTTTGACAATAAAGCTTTTGCCCTATCCTCGACCCCAATGCTTCTTCCACCATAAATTTTCTGATTCGTTGATAAAATTTCTCCGTAAAGCCTAACCTGTTCAAACCCTTTAAAAGAAAATACTGCTATTAACAAAACGAATAGCCCACTAAATATCAATATGTTTCTAGTGATAGGATTTCTATTAAAATAATCAGCTAAACTACCCATGACACCTAACACCCCGCATAGAGGGCAAGTTTGTGGGTGCAGCTCTTGAGCGAAGGGAAATGCGCCGGAAGCTTGTCTCGGCGACCGAAGGGAGTGAACTGATGCGTTTGTTATATTTGGTTGATTCAACTAGGTTTTTATAAAACAATCCTTGTCTCCTTGCGTTAACCATTTAGGTAAAAATATACTCGTTTGAACTCAAAACAACAACTGACGTTAATCAGCGAAGACCAAACAACCAATGCTCGCGAACCCGAGGATGGCGCATTAAAAGCAGATGAGAGTGACTCTTGAAAGAACGAGCACATACAATGCGACTACTGAACCCTGCTACCATTGATTATTTCAGCTACGACACCGTCGTGAAACTCTACAATTTTTAAAAATTGTCCTTTTGGTGGAATATACAAATAACGTTCTACGTTAACATATTTACCTCCCTTTTTTACTGAGCCCACGTACTCTTCATCATCAGGTTGCCCACAACTTGCCTTAACTTCGAAAGTTGTATCACCTTTAAGAACAAGACTACCATTCTTGCACCTGAGTGCATGGGCAGGACTTGTGTAAAATGCAATTATTAACGCCGTTAGAATAGTGCTACTTTTAAGTTTCATATTAATCTTCCCAATAAATATATATAACACCCCGCATAGAGGGCAAGTTTATGGGTGCAGCTTTTGAACGTAGTGAAATGCCCCCGTAAGTTTGTTCGAGCGACCGAAGGGAGTGAACTGACGCGTTTGTTATGCTGCCCAATGTTTTACGGTTTTGACTAAACATTCCATGCCCCTTTGCGTTAACCATTTAAGTAAAACAATACTCGTTTGAATCTGATACAGCAAGTGATGTTAATTGGCAGAAACCATACAGCTAGAGCTCGCGAACCCGAAAAAAGCGTTTTAAAAACACATAAACGGAACTCTTGAGAGAGGGAGCAACCGTCTAATTTTTATCTACTAGAGGAGTCAGCAACATCGTTATTTGGAGTAATGTCTTTCCTTAAAACTAAGACTATTAGATAGACCAATGCTATTGGGGGAATTAATGCAGAGAAGAATCCTATTAACGAGGCTAATACCGGATTCTCCGTTTTTCGCTTACCCAGATAGAAACAAATTATTGCCATTACTATTGCTAAAAAAACTATAAATTGACCTGCTAATGTTGCATTGATATTCATTGCTTTTTACTCTCCATTTGTAGACACATAACACCACGCATAGAGGGCAAGTTTATGGATGCAGCTCCTGAGCGAAGGGAAATGCGCCCGTAAGCTTGTCCCAGAGACCGAAGAGAGTGAACTGATGCGTTTGTCATAATTGACAGGCTTTACACGATTTTGAATTAACAAGCCTCACTCCTTTGATGTTGTTATTTGATGCTTTGTTTCAATGTAAACATTACCCAACTTTGATTAAAACAACAACTGAATTATCGTGACGAAGACCAAACAGCAATTGCGCGCGCACCCAAAAATAGCTAGTTAAAAACAATTAAGAGTCAGTCTTAAAAGGGCGAGCATCAACAGAACTTTCGCGACGACAACAGATGCTATTTAGCGGAAACCAAACTACAAATGCTCGCGAACATTGAAACAGTTATCCACTTGAGATGAGTTTACTGTATTAACGATAGAGTCAGCGCTATAGTTAATATGCCAGCGCGAATAGGCATCATGCGCTCGCGAACCCGAAGGGACTATCTAACAAATAATGCTGTTACGTGCTACTTCGTTTCTTTTTACGATTAATTAGCTTTAGCCAAAACGCGGCCTCAAAAAGAAAGCCTAAAATAATAAAAATAAACATGCCTGTTGAGTTTCCGTAACTATAGAAACTAATAGCAGTAAAAATTAACGCCAAAAGAATTAACCATTTCGTGATTGTATTCATACACCTTCCTTGCTGAATTGACTTAGTTGCTCGTGTTACAGATAACACTCGCATAAAGGGCAATAACACGTAGGCTAAAATTGGAGCGAAGCGACTGAACCTACGTGTTATTGTCCCTGCGAGCCCGCGAGCCAGTTTATGCGTTTGTTAGCTTTGCATCTTGCGCTCTCCTCGCAACAAATGCGACTGAACCTGAGTAAACATCCATAAATATATGTGCCAATATAACAACAACAATGCTTTCGAAATACAAATATATACCACATAGTAAAACACCAACAAAGGCGGTTTTAATAACATGCTTCCAACCAAGGTATATGTGCCATCGGCAGTAAAGTAATCTCCAACGTTTGCATGGTAATCATCCTTGTGTAGAACTAACAACCTATTATATTTGAAAAGTATATAAACTTAATAAAATTCAGTATTTTAAAGCTTTATTAATTTTATATGTAGACTATATGTAGTCGTATAAATGTATTTTCATCGAATAATCAGTATTTCTAGTATGAGCTATGAAAGAACACTTTTAATATGATCACAACACTTCTAAAGCAAAGACCCACAGTTTACCGCCTGCGAGCGCGCGACTTTTCGACGCTAGAATTTTGTCATAAATATAAGAGAATCTTAAAATTAATCCAAAGTAGCAAACATGATTTTAATACGCATGAATTGGATATCAAAACTTAATAATTCTGGGTCGCCTTTGGGCACAGACTTTGTAAAAACTCGGAATATAGCAGATGTTTCATCGGCTCTGACGTCGCAGTGTTTCAGCTCCCTAATTTAAAGCTAATCAGGCGTCATCGGGGTTTATTTGACACGCACTCCTTGACACATAATTTGCATTATAAACTGGCAATCTTTACGTTTAATTTAAAAGTAAAATAGGAGGCTCTGGCAGCAGAGGATATGCAGCCTGCCGTAGTAATACTTGAGAATTAAATAAAGATTCCACAGAGACAACTCTTTGATTAAGGTTATAAATTTGCATAAACGGCTCAACCCTATCATTAGGATTTCGATTAATTGTAACCTCTCCGCCACTAACGCGATAAACACCTACTACTATTGATGATGGGTAATATTGGTACATCTTGTTGACTTGAGTTGCTGCGGTATTAAAAAATTCTCCAATTGCATAGTCGAAGCGTTCAATTTCGTCCGGTGCTTGAATATTCCAGAATGTATTTCTTACTCCTGAATGAGGAAGAACTCCTAAATCACCTCCAGAGTGAACGTAAAAACCAGTTAAATTCTCAAAAAGGTTTTCATATGGATAAAGGCCATGCAAATCAATGAAAGGACCAGTTCTATCGAGCGCGTTAAACTTAGTTGTATCAATCGAAATATCTTTGAATACACAGCCACTTGTCCAAGCCCGAATGGATAATGGGTGAACAAAATCTCCTTGTATATGAACGTTTGTTGTCAAAATATTATAGGCACTGGAATATGTAATACCCGCGTGGCCACCGTTACCTTGAAGCGTTATATCATTAATATCAGTGAACGAACTATTGGATAAAATTATGTTTTGAGTAAAGTTGTTAAACGTCACGTTACTGATCCAACTATCGCTAAGCCAAGTTCCCCATAATGCAACCCAACCGTAGTCTTGCTCTCGCTCTGAACGTATTATATCTGAACCAACTGAATCTGCTGGATAAGGGGCATGATGTATATACTGACCAAGCCATGCACTCTCAAAACGTATGTGTTCAATACCTACATTTGTTAGCCCTGTGAATGCCATAATGGTTGGTGAATGCTGTTTTAAATGGTCAAACCTCAATGGTTGATAGAGTTCAATGTGAGTATCGTCAACAACTTTTCTGATCTTAGTAATATACTCTACAGTTTGTCCATAGCGTCCTAATGTGAGGCTTTGTTCTTCGGTAAACTCAAACGGATACGTTAGCAAGTTAACTAAGCTATCGTTATCTTGACTAGGCGATGTTGCATCATCCTGCGCCTCAGATAAGAGAACTCTAATAGTTTGATGAGGGCGAAAATTTGCAGTGCTGCCTACTTCTATAATTCGCGTCCCTCTGGAAAAGTCCTTATCTGTAAAGCTCGCTAACACAGTATTGTCTTGTTCTCCTTCTATAGAGATTGCAGCGATGCTTCTTAAATCAGCGTTATTTTGGCCGATCAAGCCAAACTCTTTACCACTACTCGGGTTTTTGAGAAATAAAACTGATGCATTTTCTCCTCTATCGCTTTCCCCTCGGATGATGATATTAGAAGAAGAAATCTTCAATATGTTGGCTGCTTCCCCCCCTGTTATTAGGTATCTACCTTTGGGTAAAAAGACTATCCCTTCGCCATTTTCATTTGCAGCATCAATGGCAGCCTGAATAGACTGACTATCATCTATTCCATCGTCTGGTATTGCATTAAAATCTAACACATTAAATATCATTTCTGGAGGGGCATTAACCGCGCTATTTTTTGCGAAAAAGCCAGTATAAGAAAAGTCAGGGATATTAGAGTCGACTGGTCCCTCATCAACAAATTTTTGCCACATTATATCTGCTGTTTCAGCTATAACTAAATTGGATGAAAAGATTAGACCCATAATCAATAGTAAGCGGGAGATTATCCAATTCATTTTAAAATTCTCTAACTATCGTTTTGGATAAAGGACTCGTTAAATTTTCCGAGTCATAAACTGCAATAGCGAAATAATACTTTCCTTTGGTGATATCGATTATCTCAGTAGAAAGCACTTGTGGATCATCAATTGTTTTAACTAAATTTAGCTTTGCTCTTGATTGCCCCATGTAAACTTTATATCCAGCAACTTCACTAAATGAAATCGAGCTGCCATCCATTCTATTTTCTGGAGCTACCCAATTTAGGTTAGTTGAATATAATACTGGGGGATTTTGATTAACAGGAGCAGGTGAGCTATCAGACGAACCGCCACCACATCCAACTAGTAAACTCATCAGGCAAGCAGCGCATGACCCAGATCTGATAATTGAAAAGTTATTCATTTGACATTACTCCCTTAATGCTTTCAATTGCTCTTATATTAACCAAAACGATATGTTATAGAATGTCTTTGGTACAAGCAAATCTTAAAAATATCAATCAATACAAAACCTCTCAATATTCAATCAAAAGGTACTTCTAGATTTTCCTTTGTGGGCAATTGCTGCGCCTATTATTTGATTGGTACGAGATTTTTAAATCAAATTTATTGTTTTCATGACTTTTCAAACCATTATTTTATCGAAGCACCTCCTTGCTATTGAAATATTGAAGGTCAGTACAGTTATTTACAGAACTCCAAGTTAAAGGGCTTTTGCGCTGCGCGCATAACTGTCCAATTATAAAAACGAGTGACGTAAGTTTGCCCCAGATAAACCAATCCTTTAATTTTCATGATGATTTCACCGTCGAAGTAGCCCGTTTTGCACTCTCCTGTTTCATCATTAAATGATGCTTCATAGGCAATCGATACTGGGCGGTCTTTGCGTTTAATATTAAGACCACCTAATGCCTCATTGTATGCAGCCCAGTTTGATTCGTCTGCCGCTTGTCTGGCTTGTTCTATCGGACTGTCTTTCGCTAATGGCTCTCTTAAACGTCTTAATTCTCGATATATTGAGACAGGCGCCCCCCCGAATTGCTGAAACTGGCGGATACACCAGCATGAAGCCCACGCATCAACACGTTGTGCGGCAGTGATGGGGTCTTCTCCGTAGATACCTTTATCTAATCCCTCACCATCGATGTTTTTAGACACATATTTTGCAATATACCCTGTTGCACTGCCTTTTTTAGGGTCGATTAACTTAAAGTCACACCGGTTTTCTTGCGCGCCTTGTTCGCCTGGGTCTTCCAATAGCGCATAGTGACGAACGATAGATTGAACAGACTCTATATCTTCTGGTTTAGTGAACAATAGAATGTGCCAATGCGGTGTCCCGTCATGTTGCGGCTCTGCCACTCTGAAACCATAAGGTGCAAGGTCTTTTTTTTGCCAAGCGGCGCGTATTTTGGCAAATAAGCCACCTAGGTATTGATTGCCCTGAAACGGCGTAAAGCCTTCATATCTAGGGTTGGGTTGACCTGATTTTGCGTATACAGCATGATATTTTGAGGGACAGGTGATGGTGATGAATATACCTTGGTCGCCTGCTTGTTTTGATAACTCTTCAAAACCGCGCATCCTGACCATCAACTCCGCTTTTCTTATCTTGGGATTCGATACATTTAAATCGGACAGCTCTTTTAACGTGAATTGCTGCCCAATATCATTAGTGACATACATTGAATTTAATAAGTTGTCGTTTCTAAGCTTTTGCGCTTGTCTATTTTTAGTGGTGAAGTCACTGGCATAAATTTGTCTGTGCTTACTGACTTGACCTAATTGAATAAAACACGCTTCATAACACTGCTTGATTATTTTACTTAATTTTCGCTTCCACCATGTTTTGTCACAAATGCGTTTAACTGCGCCTTCAAGCGTTACGCCGTCATACGGAACGGCTAGCCCGTAGTCAGCTAAAAATGGTTGCGCCGCAAGTAGCACTTTCTCTCGCTTTGCGTCACATACATCCGTTAACGCAATAATAGGCGTAGATTCGCTTTGTTGCGCATTTTGGTCGCGCATTGACCTTGGGACATTCGTTAACGGTTCATTGTGTGTGTTTGCGTTAACGGCTTGCCTTTTTACGCATTTATTTGCTGACTTTCGCTTATATAACCAATGATATTCGTTGTTACGAATTCGCGTCACGCTTGCTGCGCAATTCTTGGCAACACGCATAATATCGTCATCGTCTTCAATTGATATATGCCGCAGTTCTTCTGGAAAGCTTTCATTAATACGTTTAACCGTTTGGCGCACAAATACATTGCGCTCAACCTCGTCCGCTATTTTCTCTGCACCTTGCAGCACTGCCTTTTGTAATTTGACAGGTAAAGGTGATACTTGCGCTTTAATAAATCTAGCATTATCTCTTGCGACTCTGTTCGTATGTTGTTCGACATTGGCGAACAGAAAAGACGAAGACGCATTATGTAAATCGTCTATCGTTTCACGCACTCGGTTATTAGGAGATATCACGCATACCTCCGTCCATCAATTCGTTACCCAATGATGAGATTTGAAACACGTGATAAGCCACGCCATAAATCATTAATGAACTGACCTCTATGACACCTTTTGCTTTTAACTGCCCCAAAGTACCCACTTTTAAATCAAGATTAATCAGTATGCCGTTTCGTTTAATAATGACCTCGCCAAACTGATTGCACGTGTCGACACATAGATAGGCTTTTGCGCCTTGGTAAAAGTATTCAAGATGATCAATGTTTGCTTTACTTAATGATGGCTTCATTTATGCGCCCTCACTGGTAGACCAACACAAGTTTTCATTTAAATAGCGTTCAATATCTTGCATGCGATATCGGATGGCTCTTGTACCTACTTTGATAAAGGGAATGCGCGCACCTGCCCATCTGTCTCGCTCAAGAAAGGCTTCGCTCACGCTTAAGATGTTTGCAGTTTCTTTAGTGGTTAGTAGCTTTGTGTTCATGGATATTAATTCCTATTTATCTTTTAAGCTGCTCTTTGCAGTAATAGGAATTATGCGGATGTGCGTCTGAATGTATGTTCTTGTGCTAAGCAAAAGAATTCCAGTGCTAAGCACTGGAACTTTTTTGAAGATTAAGCGTTATATTTCATCTTGCCTTGCTTGAGCGCATTTATCCATTTGGCAAATTGAAGATGAAGGTCTTCTGCAGCGCTTCTTAACAAATTGTTGTTATTGTCTCGCTCAAAATCAGCCTTTATTTTTAGCGCTGCTTTTTTTGCAGGCAAATTGGAGTAATGTTCGATAAAGGCTTTAAAAACATCTTGTCGTAATGGCTCAATATATTCAGACTTAGCTTTTCCTCCTTTACTCACTCGCTTGATGGTATCCCTCTCAAACTCATAAATGCATTCAAGCCTGGCTAAACTGTCTACTAGCTCATCTGGCAATTCGTTTAGAAACGATGTGCCTGCATGCCAAATAGACTGCGCTACAACATCATCTTTGTCTTTTGGCTCAATGCGTTTTGACAATGTAATTTTTTCAGCTGCTTGCGTTAACACCAATACAGCAAAAACTTCAGACCATAACAAACGTTTGATGGATGCATATTCTAGGGTGAAGTATTGACGCAACGTAAAAAGTGTTCTGGCTTCAAGAAGACGAACACTGTTTAACGCATGCATTGACTTGAGTCTATTGCGCGTCATTTCTGCCGAAAATTCTTCACCAAAATCGATAAGCCTTGAAATAAGAGAGGAAATGCTCGAGACATCTTTATCGTTACGCTTACTTAGTACATGACGCGCTATTAGTACTGCCTCAATATCGTCTTCATTTGGTTCAAAGCTAAACGGGCATAACTCATTACGTTCAAACACATTTTTACGCAAGGGATCAATCGGTGTTTTTTCACTTGATGATTTATTAGTAAGTTCAATGAGCTTTGTCTGCACCATAATGTTCAAGCTTTATATTAGCTTTGTTTTTAAAGTAATCGGTAATTTTTTGCATCGGCGCTCGCAGTCGTTCATGTGTGGTAATCACATAACCCTGCGTCACATCGTTACCGCCTCGATGATTCACTAGTTTTTTGATGGCATACATTGAGATATCCAATGACTCTGCCACGGTGATAAATGTTCGCCTTAAGTCGTGACATGAAAATTGAACCTTTGACGCATCCACGAGCTCTTTTAAAAGAAGATCAGTATGTTTTAAATATCCTGATTTCTTCGTGTAAAACACATAGTCATTCAT
The DNA here is from genome assembly GCF_000226565.1 of Glaciecola nitratireducens FR1064. Classification (NCBI taxonomy): domain Bacteria; kingdom Pseudomonadati; phylum Pseudomonadota; class Gammaproteobacteria; order Alteromonadales; family Alteromonadaceae; genus Brumicola; species Brumicola nitratireducens. The sequence continues at coordinate 4,111,808 of NC_016041.1, forward strand.
ACGTTCTGCATGTCGCTCTTTAAGGATTGCATACACGATATCGCTCATAGGCAATGTGAGAGGGTCTTTGTTCTTTGTATCTACAATATGGAAAGTGCGCTCATCAAAATTGACGTATTCCCACTTTAGCGTTGCTGCTTCATTCTTACGAAGCCCTGTGAGCAACAAAAATACACAGTAGTCCATAAACACAGTTTTTTTATCTGAGATAGTTTCGTGTTTTACTCCTTGAATAGTGGCGTATAGCAACGGTAGCTGACTGTCGTTGATGATATTTTGTCTTCTTGGCTCTTTCGCCCACGCCTTCATGTGTCCTAGTCGCTCAATAGGGTTAACAGGAAACAAGCTATGACCATTTGAATCTTCATAGTTAAATTTTGCAAACTTAAAAATAGCGCTGACTACGCGTAGACAAACATTTGCATAAGATGGACTCTTTCGACTTAAAATATCATTGTGCTTTGCCAGTACCATGTCTTTATTAATGTCTGACAGCCTTTTATTCATCCAATCCTTAAGCTCACCCTTAAAGTACATTTCATATTGTTGGTATGTATTGGGGTTAAGATTGCATTTGACGCGCTTATAATCCTGATATGCATCATGCAAGGTTAATTGAGAAACGGCATCACGTTGTCGATTCGCAATTGGATCCTCTCCTGTCGCAATCTCGCCTAAATACTTCAAAGCTTCTTTACGTGCCATCTCAACGGTAATTTCTGGATATCTTCCAAGCGTTATGCGTTTAAGCTTTTTGTGAATGCGCTTCTCAAGGATAAATGCTCTGCTACCTCCCTGAGTCACGCGCAAAGCAAAACCTTTTAACACGCTGTCTCGATAAAACGCCTGCCCTTTTTCAGGTAGCGAAACGTGGTCAACAAACGATTTAGTTATTTTAAATGTAGACACTATGTAGTCACGAAAGTTAAAACAAGGTGAAACAGATTAAAACGAGAAAGGGGTTTAATGTCAATTAAAATAAGGATTTAAGGGTATTTTAAAAGTTAGTCAAACTTGTTAAAACAGATAGAAATAAAACAACCTATTACCCAACAAACTTCCAGGTATGATGATGACGTATTTGGCTCGTTATACCTATTATAATCCATATCTAAAATCCCTTTAGTTTGGCTCCAGAACGCGACCAAATTGATTGCCGTTGAATTTTCCTTATTCACTCACTGTACCAAAGTACGGAATTTTTGCAAAGTATTGGTCTTTACCGGAATTGTCGCTTTACTGTAAACATCAACAGTCACTTTTGCTGTAAAGGAATATTGCATGAATAAACAATTTTTCGCGTTTGTTGAAGAACATATGTATATCAAGCGTTATGCAAAAAGGTCGCTGCTAATACTCAATCTATTGCATTAAATGCGATAAGCTCCTTGTATAAAGAGATCATTAAACACCCCCTTTCACTTAATTTGAAGTTTGTTAAAAGTGATTGGCAAGCGAAACTCCCAACTGTATTAACCGTCCCTGAAATACATCAGTTGTTTGCACCAATAAACATACATTATAAATTACCGGCAGCCTTGTTGTATGGGAGTGGACTACACATAATGGAATGTTTGCGACGAAGAGCCCTTGACATTGATTTTTATTTCAAAAACATTCGTGTTTGGGATAGGAAAGGGGGATAGGCACCGCATAGTAACCTTGGCTGAAGAATTAATGAGTCCTTTGCGTTCCCAAAATCAATTGATTAATCATTATCCATCCCTTGACTGCGGCAATTCAACTTACGATGGCGTATATGTGCCCTTAGGTTTGCGTAATAAGTCTCCAAATAGTCGATTCACAATTGGTTGGCACTATCTATTCCCGTCTAAAACGCTTTCTGTTGACTCAGAATCCAAATTTATATCAGGGCAACATATAGATGAGTCGAGCTTAAGGAAGGCTACAACAGCGGCTCAAATAGCAGCAAAAATCGATAAGAAGATTGGTCAACACCTTAATACTCTCGTTTGCGACTCATCTTCTACGAAATGGCTCTGATATAAGACCGGTGCAAGATCAATTAGGCCATGCAGATTTGCGCACGACTCAGATTTATACACATATTTTACAGCGAGGAGGGAATGCAGTGACCAGTCCTTTGAAGAATCTTTTTTTACAGTAAACATTTAGATCAAAGGTTTTAGAGGTATGGCAAAAGTGTTTCACATGAAACAAAAAACCCAGCGCTAAGCTGGGTTTTTAAATCATTGTAATACTAACTTACTTTACTTGCGCAATTTTTGAATCAATCTTAACTGTGCAATAGCTTCTGCAAGCTCAATAGCTGCTTCAGCGTAGTCGAAGTCTGCACCGCCTTTAGCGATGGTTTCTTCCGCATGCTTCTTAGCATCTTCAGCCGCTTGTTCGTCCAAATCTTCTGCACGAACAGCGGTGTCAGCTAGAACTGTAATACTGCCAGGTTGCACTTCTAAAATGCCGCCAGCGATATAAATCAGCTCTTCATCACCATACTGTTTAACTACTCTAACCATGCCAGGTCGTAAGCCAGTTATCAAAGGAGCGTGACCAGGATGAATACCTAGCTCACCTTCGCTACCTGTGATTTGAACTGTTTCAACGAGACCAGAGAAAATCTCTACTTCTGCGCTTACTACATCCAAATGTACTGTCATTGCCATGGGGTCTCCTTTAAGGCAGCTTTCGCTGCACTATAAGTAATAAGCTAGAAGCTTACTTCTTCGCTTTTTCTTGTGCTTCTTCTATTGAACCAACCATGTAGAAAGCCTGTTCTGGTAGGCTGTCGTACTCGCCATCCAAAATGCCTTTAAAGCCACTAATGGTGTCCTTCAATGAAACATACTTACCAGGAGAACCGGTGAAGACTTCTGCTACGAAGAAAGGCTGTGACAAGAAACGCTGAATTTTACGAGCGCGTGATACTACTTGTCTGTCTTCTTCAGATAGCTCATCCATACCTAGGATAGCAATGATGTCTTTAAGTTCTTTATAACGTTGAAGTACCGTTTGAACGCCACGTGCAACATCGTAATGTTCTTGACCAATAACTAATGGGTCAAGTTGACGAGATGTTGAATCAAGTGGGTCAACAGCAGGGTAAATACCTAACGAAGCGATATCACGAGACAATACAACCGTTGCATCTAAGTGAGCAAAGGTAGTTGCAGGTGATGGATCCGTCAAATCATCCGCAGGTACGTATACCGCTTGGATAGATGTGATTGAACCAGTCTTAGTTGAGGTAATACGCTCTTGTAGTACACCCATTTCTTCAGCAAGAGTAGGTTGGTAACCTACCGCTGATGGCATACGACCAAGAAGTGCAGATACTTCTGTTCCGGCTAGCGTATAACGATAGATGTTATCAACGAAGAAAAGTACGTCGCGACCTTCATCACGGAACTTCTCAGCCATTGTCAAACCTGTCAAAGCAACACGTAAACGGTTACCTGGAGGCTCATTCATCTGTCCGTATACAAGCGATACTTTATCAAGTACGTTTGATTCGTTCATTTCGTGATAGAAATCGTTACCTTCACGAGTACGCTCACCAACACCAGCGAATACAGAATAACCGCTGTGCTCGATTGCGATGTTACGGATAAGTTCCATCATGTTTACTGTTTTACCAACACCAGCACCACCGAACAAACCTACTTTACCACCCTTAGCGAATGGACAAACGAGGTCGATTACTTTGATACCAGTTTCTAATAGTTCTACAGAGCTTGATTGATCTTCATAACTAGGCGCTTCACGGTGAATAGACATACGCTCTTCTTCACCAATAGGGCCTGCTTCGTCGATTGGGTTACCAAGAACATCCATGATACGACCCAAAGTAGCTGTACCTACAGGTACTTGGATTGCTTCACCGCTGTTATCAACTAGTAAACCACGACGTAAACCGTCAGTACTACCCATTGCGATGGTACGAACTACGCCGCCACCCAATTGTTGTTGTACTTCTAGAGTTAAGCCCTTTAAGCCACCTTCGGTCACTTTTAGTGCGTCATACACTCTTGGAACTGAATCTTGTGGAAATTCGATATCCACGACAGCACCAATGATTTGGACGACCTTACCTTGACTCATAATTTGTCCTCTTAATTCCTAAAATATGTTCTTTACCTAAATAGCTCGTAGCGCGCTTAAACTGCAGCGGCACCGCCAACAATCTCACTAATTTCTTGCGTAATCGCTGCTTGACGAGCCTTGTTGTATACCAATTGCAAATCATCAATTAGGTCTCCGGCATTGTCTGTAGCAGCTTTCATTGCAACCATTCTTGCGGCTTGCTCTGATGCTACGTTTTCAACAACACCTTGATAGACCTGAGATTCAATGTAGCGAACCATTAATTGTTCCAAAATCTGCTTTGGATCGGGTTCGTAAATGTAATCCCAACGATGTTTTAATGCTTTATCTTCTGATTTAGGCAAAGGCAACAATTGATTGACCACGGGTTCTTGAGTCATGGTGTTAACGAAATCATTGTAAACTAAGAAAACTCTATCTAGCTTACCTTCGTCGTATGCATTTAGCATAACACGCACAATACCAACTACGTCTTGAACACTTGGTTTATCACCTATACCTGATTCGGCTGCCATGACGTTACCGCCAAAACGACCAAAAAAGGCACAAGCTTTAGCACCCAACGCTGCAAAATGGATATTTACGTCTTTCTCTTTCCATTTCTTCGCGTCTTTTGCGACCACTTTAAATTCATTGGTATTTAACCCACCACAAAGACCACGATCTGTAGAAATAACAATGTACCCTACATTTTTGACTTCTCGCTCTTCCAAATAGGGATGGCGATATTCCAAATTACCGTTAGCAATGTGACCAATCACTTTTAGCATATTTTGTGCATATGGACGGCCTGTGGCCATACGTTCCTGGGCCTTCTTCATTTTCGAAGCCGCTACCATTTCCATAGCACTGGTAATTTTTTGAGTATTTTTAATACTCCCAATCTTACCTTTTATCTCTTTTCCGCTAGCCATGACACTTTCTCCAATTACTAAACGATGTGCCCCAACTTTGGTTAATTAAAACCTGTTGAGGCATATTGATTACCACGTTTGTGTTGATTTAAACGTATCAAACGCTTGTTTCAACTGTGATTCAATATCATCGTTGTAGTTACCAGTTTCATTGATTGTGTTCATGAGCTCGGTTTTTTCGCTGGTCATGTACGAGTGAAGGGCTGCTTCAAAATCAAGAACCTTGTTTAGTTCTATATCTTTCAAGAAACCTTTTTCAGCTGCGAACAAAGAAACAGCCATTTCTGCAACCGATAACGGTGCATACTGGTTCTGCTTCATAAGCTCCATTACACGTTCACCATGTTCTAGCTGCTCACGAGTAGCATCATCAAGATCAGATGCAAACTGAGAGAACGCCGCTAATTCACGGTATTGTGCAAGTGCTAAACGAATACCGCCGCCTAGCTTTTTAACAATCTTGGTTTGAGCAGCACCACCAACACGAGATACTGAAATACCGGCGTTAACAGCTGGGCGAATACCCGCGTTAAACAAGTCACTTTCTAAGAAAATCTGACCATCGGTAATTGAGATTACGTTAGTTGGTACGAATGCCGAAACGTCACCAGCTTGTGTTTCAATGATTGGTAATGCAGTTAATGAACCTGTTTTACCCTTCACTTCACCATTTGTGTATTTTTCAACATAGTTGGCGTTTACACGTGCTGCGCGCTCTAACAATCTTGAGTGCAAATAGAATACGTCACCTGGATATGCTTCACGACCTGGTGGACGCTTCAATAGTAGTGATACTTGACGGTATGCTACGGCTTGCTTTGACAAGTCATCATATACGATAAGTGCATCTTCACCGCGGTCACGGAAATATTCACCCATTGTACAACCTGAATAAGGTGCCAAGTATTGTAATGCTGCTGATTCTGAAGCAGAGGCTGCAACGATAATGGTGTGAGCCATCGCGCCGTGCTCTTCTAACTTACGAACCACGTTAGCGATAGTCGATGCTTTCTGACCGATTGCTACGTATACGCATTTAATGCCCGTACCTTTTTGATTGATGATTGCATCAATCGCAAGTGCAGTTTTACCTGTCTGACGGTCACCGATAACCAACTCACGCTGGCCGCGACCGATTGGGATCATTGAGTCAACTGACTTATAGCCCGTTTGTACTGGTTGATCTACTGATTGACGCTCGATAACGCCTGGTGCAATTTTCTCAACAGGTTCATAACCTGCCGCTTCAATTGCGCCTTTACCATCGATTGGTGCACCTAGCGTGTTTACAACACGACCTAATAGACCTGGGCCTACTGGTACTTCTAAGATACGACCAGAAGACTGCACTTTCATGCCTTCTTGCAAATCGGCGTATGGACCCATTACTACCGCACCAACTGAATCTCGTTCAAGGTTCAATGCGATTGCGTAACGACTGCCTGGAAGTTCGATCATCTCACCTTGCATAACATCGGCTAGGCCGTGTACGCGAATGATGCCGTCAGATACACTAACGATCGTTCCTTCATTTCGAGCTTCACTTACTACACTAAACTGTTCAATACGACTCTTGATCAGTTCTGCAATTTCAGTGGAATTAAGTTGCATGCTCTTTATCCCCTTTATGCTTGCAACGCGTCTGAAAGACGGTTCAATTTAGAATTTACGGAACCATCTATCACTGTATCGCCGGCCTTTATAATGACACCAGCGACCAATGCAGGATCCACGTTACATATAAGCTTCACTTTACGTGCTAATCTTTTCTCTAGCGCCGCACTCATTTTATCTAGCTGTTCACTCGACAGTTCAATGGCAGAAGTAACATCTACATCAATCTCTTTGTCGTAGTCCGCCTTAAAGACGTTAAACTGTTTCGATATATCAGGCAGAACCGATAGACGATTATTTTCAGCCAAAACTCTTATAAAGTTCTGACCATGAGTGTTGAGTTGTTCACCACAAACGCCTACAAATACTTCAGCAAGTTTCTCAGCAGCTAACGCGCTGGTTAACACGCTGCGGATGGTGTCGTTTACTGCGACCTCACCTGCAAAGGCCAACATTTCTTGCCAATTTGCGATGTCCGTGTTCTCAACCGCGAAATCAAAAGCGGCTTTGGCGTAAGGGCGAGCTACGGTTGTCAATTCAGACATTGCTCATCTCCCTTATAGCTCAGCGACAAGTTTTTCAACAATGTCGTTCTGTGCCTGTGCATCGATTTCACGTCCTAGAATTTTTTCGGCACCAGATATAGCTAAAATAGCCACCTGTTTACGTAAATCTTCTTTAACGCGATTACGCTCAGCTTCGATTTCTGTATGACCTTGAGCGATGATTTTCTCACGCTCCGCATGTCCACGCTGTGTTTCTTCCTCAACAAGTTGATTCGCGCGTTTCTTTGCCTGGTCTACAATTTCAGCAGCCTGTGCTTTCGCCTCTTTTAACTGGTCAGTCGCTTTCGCTTGAGCCAGTTCTAGGTCTTTAGCTGCGCGTTCAGAAGCGGCTAAACCATCAGCGATGATTTTTTGGCGTTCTTCAATTGCTGCCATCAACGGCGGCCATACATATTTCATGCAGAACCACACAAACACAGCAAATGCGACTAACTGACCTATAAGAGTGAAATTCATGTTCATTTCGACTCCTCCTCTATTAAATTCGCTAAACTAAAATTAGTATTAATTAGCCTAAGCCAACAGCGAATAATAGATATAGAGCGATACCAACACCGATCATTGCGATTGCATCGATTAGACCTGCTACGATGAACATTTTGACCTGTAGTTGAGGTGCTAGCTCTGGCTGACGTGCAGCAGATTCTAGAAATTTACCACCAAGAATACCGAAACCAATAGCAGTACCTAGGGCACCCATACCGATTAATATAGCAACTGCGATAGCGATCATTACTTATCTCCGAGTTTTAGTTAAAGTTTAAAGTTAAAAAAATAAAATGTTGTTAAACGCTTTTCCTAGTGGTCTTCGCTAGCCAAACTTAAATACACGATAGTCAACATCATGAAGATAAAGGCTTGTAATGGAAGAACTAGAATATGGAAAACCGCCCACATAAAGTGCAATGGCAACTGCCATAGACCGATAGTAGCGATAAGAATAAATATCAATTCACTGGCGTACAGGTTTCCGAATAAACGAAGTGCAAGTGAAAGTGGGCGTGCGAATAAAGTCACTAATTCAAGAATTAAGTTAACTGGAATAAATGCCCAATGATTGAATGGCGTGAAGCTAAGCTCTTTTGCAAAACCAAGCACGCCCTTCATTTTAATTGAATAGAATATAATGAGAGCGAAAACACCTAGCGCTAACGCTAACGTTAAATTCAAATCGGTTGTTGGAACCGCTTTGATGTAAACATCATGTGGGTCCATGCCGAAGCCATATTGACCTATCCAACCGGCAATTGTCGGTATAACGTCAACGGGTACTAGATCCATCAAGTTCATTAGCAACACCCATACAAATATGGTTAGTGCCAATGGCGCAATTAGCGCACTCCTACCGTGGAATGTACTAACAACGTTATCGTTAACGAAGCCAACAACTAACTCAACAAACGCTTGAGTTTTAGAAGGCACGCCAGTCGATGCTTTTTTAGCAACGCGACGGAAGAAGTAAAGAAACAAAATACCAAGACCTATCGACCAAGCCATAGTATCAATGTGTATAGCCCAAAAACCAGCGTCAGCACATGCCTTGTTGAAAGCAACACCAGTGTCGGTATTGCACATCGTCGCATTCGCTAAATGGTGTTGGATATATTCTGTAGTAGTATATTCAGAAGCCATTGTTCAACCCAAATTGTATAATTTAAAAATTGTTACATGGTAACGCCTGCCGGTCTTTAAGACATTCGGCTTAGACGGTACATGGCAAACCATTGGCTTACCATTGCTACTGCATACGCACCCATCAAAGGAAAAGGCGGTGCATTTAGTTGAGAAAATGCAATAGCAAAAAATATAGCAGTTAAAGCCAGTTTTATTTTTAAACCTTGGCTAAAACTCTGCACAACGAGCTTACTTTTCGTTGCGCCTGCATATCGGAATGACCAATAAGCAAAAAAACTATGCGGTATTATAAATGATAGTGCGCCGAAAACTGTTGCTACTGTATATTCAGGTTTTAAAATTAACACTATCACTACTAAAACAAGTGATGATATACATTGCGCAAAAATCCCTTTTTTGGCTACTTTTTTTCCGTTGTCGGCCAAATTCAAAAGCATTCTCACAGGCGTCAGTCGATCATAAAAATACATACCTAATGAAAGGCGGCATGAGTATACTGTTATGACAGAAAAATTCAACTAATTCGCAATTTTTTCCCTTTCGTGGTGCACTTTTAGCACCGAAATGGGCAACATGTTGAACATCGCAAAAAAAACCGAACTGATTGTCAGTTTTTACTGTTGTTCCAAGGCCATTTTTTGCAATATCCCATCGAGTTGTTCTAAGTCACTAAAGTTGATGACTAGTTTTCCCTTACCTTTGTGATTATGTGCAATCTGAACATGTGTACCGAAATTTTCTGAAAGTGACGTTTCTAACCGTTTAACGTCTGGGTCGATTTTTGTTTCTTTTTTATCTTTTTCTGGCTGTGGATTGTCAATTTCAGATTGCGTCTTTTTCACCAAATTTTCTGTTTCTCTGACCGTTAGGCCTTTATCAGCAACCAGTTTTGCGGTGTCTGATTGAACATTTCCGTCTAATGATAACAATGCTCGTGCGTGACCCATATCGATATCACCATATTCAAGCAAACGTTTAACATCGTCTTGTAAGCTGTTCAAACGCATTAAATTGGTAACAGTCGTTCTTGATTTACCGACCGCATCGGCTACTTGCTGATGAGTTAAATTAAATTCAACCATGAGACGGTCTAAGGCTTGTGCCTCTTCCATTGCATTAAGGTCTTCACGCTGAATATTTTCTATTAGCGCTATTGCTACAGCGGCATCATCAGGAACGTCTTTGATCAAACAGGGCATAACTTCAAGCTTGGCTATCTGAGCCGCTCTCCATCTGCGTTCGCCCGCGATAATTTCGTATTTTTTATTGTCAATTTGACGCACAACGATAGGTTGAATAATGCCTTGTGAACGAATGGAAGCAGCCAGTTCTTCAAGCGCTTCAGGTGACATATCTTTTCTAGGTTGATATTTGCCTGGCTGCATAAATTCGATGGGAATATTTTTTAATTCACTTTGTTCACCTGAGGTGTTATCCGCATCCTGCCTTTGCTTGTCTGCATGGCTGCGACTCGTTGCGAGTAGCGCATCTAAGCCTCTACCTAAGCCTTTATTCTTTGGTGACATCCTAACCTCTGATATTTCTTTGTGGCCTAATTGACGCCACTCTAAATTTAATGTTTTTAATGTCGGGACACTAAGCGTAAGTGAGTTCTCACTTACTTATATTTACTACTTAGCAACTCGTCGACGCAAAATCTCACCGGCCAAAGCCAAATAAGCCTTAGCACCCGTTGAAGATTTATCGTAATACATGGCGGGAGTACCAAAACTGGGTGCCTCGGCCAAGCGAACATTACGCGGGATCACGGTGCGGTAAACTTGGTCACCAAAATGACGTTTCAATTGTTCTGATACATCATTGGCTAATCTATTTCGCGGGTCGTACATCGTTCGAAGTACGCCTTCAATTTTCAAATTGGGATTAACTACCGACGCTAGTTTTTGGATTGTATCCATCAGCGCAGTTAAACCTTCCAGCGCATAATACTCGCACTGCATGGGCACAAGGACTGAATCTGAAGCGGCCATTGCATTGACCGTAAGTTGGTTCAAGGAAGGTGGGCAGTCAATAAAAATATAATCATAGTCATCTTGGACGCTTTCAAGCGCTCTGCGCAATCTTAGCTCGCGTGCAAATACTTCCATTAATTTAATCTCAGCAGCGGTGATGTCTGAATTGCCTGCAATTAAATCGTATTTCCCAGCAGTGTTCTTGATAATGACGTCTTTGGCTGGTACATCCTCAATGAGCAATTCATAGCAGGTATTTTCAACATCGTACTTGTCAACTCCGCTACCCATCGTAGCGTTGCCTTGTGGATCAAGGTCAATGAGCAGTACTCTACGTTTTGTCGCCGCCATCGACGCAGCAACGTTAACCGCAGTTGTTGTTTTACCAACACCACCTTTTTGATTCGCGATAGAAATGACTTTCGCCAAAATAAATTCCGTTAGTTATGAGTTGAAAACGACTGTGATTAAGCCACATTTCATTTTAGATTATTTTACATACTTGTTTTTTATAAAAATAATATTTCTTGGTAGCTAGTGGGGAATTAAGCTAGTTAGATATTTTTTTTACTTTAATCAAGTGTCGCTCACCTTGCAAATTTGGCACCGCAAGGTTAACACAATCTACCACTGTAAAGCCTGTAGGAATTTCGTCAAGTTCAAGTTGATTAACTTGCCCTTTTAATGCCAAAAATAATCCATTTTCATCTGTCATATTTTGGCACCAATGCAGCATATCTTTAAGTGATGCAAAGGCTCTACTCAATACGCCGTCAAATGGTTCGGCTATTTCAAGATCTTCGACACGAATCTGCATTGCAGTCACGTTGCTCATTTTTAGTTCATACAAACTTTGTTTTATAAAGCGAACGCGTTTACCCAAACTATCTATCAGTAAAAACGTTTTATCTGGGTTCATTATTGCTAAGGGAATACCGGGTAAACCGGGTCCTGTGCCTACATCGACAAAGTGACTACCCTGTAAGTGTGGCGAAACAACAATTGAATCAAAAATATGTTTAATCAACATATCTTGCGGGTTTCTTACGGAGGTTAAATTATACGTTTTATTCCACTTGTCGATGAGCAGCACATAATTGATGAGTTGCTGTTTTTGTAATTCAGAAATAGAAAATTCTAAATTTACAGCTACTTTGTCAAACGAAGCTGACAACGCATCAAATAGCGGCGATGATGTATTAGTCAAATTCATTAGGCTGATTGTTTCTCTGCTTTGAACAACATATTGTGTTTCTTCAAATATACCAATAACAAAGAAATTGCAGCCGGTGTAATGCCTGAAATACGCGACGCCTTACCAATAGTTTCTGGACGAGCATCTTTTAATTTTGATACAACTTCATTCGAAAGGCCTGAAATTTGAGAGAAGTCAAAATCCATCGGTAATAAAGCGTTTTCATGTCGTAACGATTTTGCTATTTCATCTTTCTGGCGTTCAATGTAACCCGCATATTTTATTTGAATCTCAACTTGTTCAGCCGCTTTAGGATCACTGATGCTCGGCCCAAAACTCTTAATGCTAGTTAGTTTCGCGTAAGTCATTTCTGGTCGTCTAATTAATTCTTCTAACGAGTGCTCGCGGCTAATAGGCGTTTTCAACATGCTGTTGAGTTCATCCAATGCTTCATGTTTGGTATGCACCCACTGCGATTTTAAACGTTGCTTTTCGAGTTCTACACTATTCATTTTTTCTTGGAAATAGGCCCACTGTTCGTCATTGACCAAACCAATTGCTCGACCCTTTTCAGTTAAACGAACGTCAGCGTTATCTTCGCGCAACAACAAACGATATTCCGCGCGACTAGTAAACATTCGATATGGTTCTTTTGTACCCATGGTGGCTAGATCATCAATCAGCACGCCCATATACGCTTCATCTCTGCGTAATTCAAAACCATCTTTTTCTTGGCACTGTAAAGCCGCATTAGCACCGGCAATTAAACCTTGTGCACCGGCTTCTTCGTATCCAGTGGTTCCATTAATTTGACCGGCAAAAAATAAACCCGATATAAACTTTGTCTCCAGCGTTTGTTTTAGATCGCGTGGGTCAAAGAAATCATATTCAATTGCATAGCCTGGGCGAATAATGTGTGCATTTTCAAACCCGTTGATTGAGCGCACTAGCGCCATTTGAATATCAAACGGCAAACTAGTCGATATACCATTTGGATAAACTTCTACGCTAGTTAAGCCCTCAGGCTCAACAAAAATTTGATGCGAATTCTTATCTGCAAAACGCATTATCTTGTCTTCAATTGACGGACAATATCTTGGTCCAATTCCCTCAATGACACCGGTGTACATTGGTGAGCGATCTAGGCCAGAACGAATAATGTCATGCGTTTTTTCATTTGTATGCGTAATGTGACAAGGAATTTGACGAGGATGGTCCTCTACTTTTCCCATAAACGAAAATACAGGTAGTGGAGTATCGCCAGGTTGTTCCTGCATTTTTGAATAATCTAATGACCGCGTATCTAATCGCGCTGGCGTACCTGTTTTGAGTCTATCAACTCTAAATGGAAGCGCGCGTAGTCTTTGTGCTAAGGCGATTGAGGGAGGATCACCGGCTCTTCCACCCTTGTAATTTTCCATACCAATGTGAATGGTGCCGCCAAGGAAGGTACCTACAGTGAGTACAACGGTTTTTGCTCTAAACTTCAAACCCATTTGAGTAACTACGCCAACAACACGATCATTTTCAACGATGATATCGTCACAAGACTGTTGGAATAAGGTTAAGTTAGGTTGGTTTTCAAGTACTTGTCGAACAGCGATACGATATAAACTTCTATCAGCTTGAGCGCGAGTCGCTCTTACCGCAGGTCCTTTGCTTGAGTTTAATGTTCTAAATTGAATGCCAGCTTTATCGGCTGCTTTGGCCATAACACCGCCGAGAGCATCAATTTCTTTTACCAAATGACCTTTACCAATGCCACCTATCGCAGGGTTACATGACATTTGTCCAAGTGTTTCAATACTGTGCGTCAGCAATAGTGTATTTGCGCCCATGCGTGCGGCTGCAGTTGCAGCTTCTGTACCTGCATGCCCACCACCGACAACAATGACATCAAAATCTTGTTGATAAAACATTTGCACTTGCCTCAATTTAAACCAGGGTCAACTTTTCACCTTGCTGATAACTATTACCCTAAAATCGATAATTTCTTTAGGGTTTGAATCGCAAAGTCTAAACGTAACTCGTAGATACTAACAAATATTTGCTTAAAACATCCCTTAAAAAACGGGGCGCATATGTTATACGAGTTTAGGTCTTTTTGGAATGCTTATTATTTGAACATTAACTTTGCTTGGTTAAACTTTTAGAAGATATTGTTGTTCAGCAAAACACGTTCATATTTGATAAGCATGAATACATTTTCGCTTTGTTGGTAAATTTGATCGTAGTTTGTGTTTTTAGGTTAATTTGGGCCTTAAAAAAAAGTGGATAAATTTAGGTGTTTCGATTTCCTTATAAATATAGAGATCTTAGATATATAGGTTATTATTATTATTATTAAGCAAGCCGTTTTCTGTTGATAAGCCTTTTTTTAATATAAATAACAATAATTTATATCACTTCAAACCCTGTTAACAAGAAGGTGTAACATCGGTATATACTCGGTATAAGTAGGCCTTTTATCCACAGGCAAAATAATCGTAAAAACTGTCCAGTGAGTGATCATAACTTTCGTACAGTTTAGGATCGATCTTATCCACAGCACTGAAGATCAGGTGTGGATATTGTGTATAACTTGTACATTAAATAGAAATATTTGTTAAGTTATTCACTGTAAGTATCTTACTTTGTTGCTTTTAATATATCAGCTACACACTATGATCAACTTTCATGCTACTTATGCACATTTTGAAAGGTGTCTGAATTACACACAGAATGGGATGTGCTAAATAAAGTAGAGAATAAAAAGAAACTCGCAGATAAAACAGCCTAAATAAGCCATTTATCTTTGATTTTATAGCCAGTTCCAGGGTCTGTATAAGCTCCCACTGCAGAAGAAACAGCCATAATTAACATCTAAATCCATTCAATTTGGCCTACTTTGCTATAGACACTAAAGACAATTATGGTGAGAAAGGAGAATATTATATTGTTAACTAGGTCATTTTTTTAAATTGTGCGTTTCTAGTAGGCTGACTGTTGCAAGCTTCATGATGCCAAAGCATCGTTGAAATAATTTCCGGATACACAAATGATAAACATAATGAGACTACATACTAGTGTACTAGATACCAGTTTATTGAATTTGCGCTTGCCATTGTTGGGCTAACGCAACGAAGGTTGTCTAGTTGCGTCTAGCGAACCTGATTAGGTTGGTATTGGTTGCCGCTGCTGGGTTCAGCATAGTCAGGAACAACCTGCTTGCGTCTGCTAGGGCCTTGGAATCTGACTTTGTAAGTATCGTATTCTTTTATCGACTCGAAACAATATCTACCTAGCGCGGTTTCTAAGTCTTTCAGATTGTGGTTAGTAATAAGAATACAGTTTTTATTTTCAATTAGACGTTGTCTTAACAGACTACCTAACCAGCTTTGAGTCGTTTTTTTCAGCATGGTTTCATTCACGCAAACTTCATCTAATATTAGTAAATCAACATCTTGCAGCTGTTTGTTTATTTCTCTGAATTTTTCAGGTGCGCTATCATTTGATTGAAAATCATATGAGGAAAAACGCATTTCAAGCAGGGTCTGTAATTGACGATACATGACGGTTGTTTCGTACTGGTCAATTAATTGATGCGCAATGGCACCGGCTATATGTGACTTACCGCGACCATAGTCACCGTAAAAAATCATCATATGAGCACGACTGTTGCGCCAGCTAGGATCGGCATGGGCAGCAATAAACGATTTTGCGATATTAATTGCTTCAACAACGTCTTGTGCATCTTCAACGAGGTTGTGAAAGGTCCATTTTGGATTAAGCTCAGATTTACCGTGTATTTGTTGAACTCGCTGAAGTCGCGTTTCTTGCTGCAGTTTTTGAACATCCTGATTAGCTAAACGATCGAATTCCTCGCGGCGCTCTTTATAGTTAAATTGCGCTTCAGGCTCAGGATCTTTTCCCAATGACTTTGCCAATTCATTAATTCTATCGTTTAAACTTTTCATGATTTTCCGCTGTATTTTTCAACTAGTTGTTTAACATTATCATCTATTTCAAGACCTGCTTGGGGTGTTATCCATTGATGGCCAATCTTAGTTTGTTCTTTATTCACAGGCTGTCTCTGACGGCGCTGTTTTATGTTTAACACAAATTTTTGTGTCCATTGATAATCAGTAAACTGTTTCTCAGGATAACCTAACCAGTAAGCTATGTACTCTCCGAGCTCGTCAGCAGAATACCCTTTGTCGATAACACCAACAAGCTGACAAAGCTGCTCAAATAAATCGGCGTCTGGACGCCAGCTAACATTCATCTTAACAAAACTTTGGTGTTTGTCGGTGGCAATACTTGAAATTTCCTTACTGACACTCAAAGGTAAATGGATAACCTGTTTGTTTAAGCTGCGTTTATACGATTGATCATCTTCAATTCTAATTAGCCCAACATTATCTAACTCTTTAAGAAGTGAATTGACTTGTCGTCCTAGAGTCACGATCTCTTCTTTGCTGTTGAGAAACTGCATAATATCTTGATAAGAAAGCGTTAGCTTGCCTTTTGAAGCGTAGCCTTTTGGCGCTAAGTAGATGCTATAGAGGGCTCTCGCATGATTACTCATGGATAATTGAAGTGCATCTATTTCTAGGCTATTCATGGTTTAGGCTATTTTCCCTATAGTTTTTCTAGTTGTGCAGTAAACCAGTCTACAGCAATATCTTCAGGAATAGGGTGGTTCAATACATCTATGTGTAAAGGCTCTGTTAATAGGGTCGCGCCTTGGTTCACGATAAGAGTTTCCATTTTCATAGCAGCACCACAATAAGTATCATAGCTGCTGTCACCCAGGCCAACTATAATAGCGTTTACACCCTGTAGATCTTGGTTTTCAAGTGATTTTGCATACGACTCTATGTTGTCGGGTAAATCACCAGCACCATGGGTTGATGTGCATATCAACAAAACGTTGTCTTTATTTAATGTCGATATTGAAGGGTCGAAATGACAATTGCCGTCATGACCAGCTTCTTTAATAGCCGCCAATAATGCTTCAGCGACATATTCTGAAGCACCTAGTACGGAACCAACCATAATATCAAAATGCATAAAGTTACCTTAAATTAGTAATAATTTCGTAGAGTTAGTTTGCAAGCTGTTATTACCGTTTTACGTCTGATCGCGCTAATTGTTCAGTTTATCAATGTTCAAACCTTAATAAATAAACGTTCCGTTGAACAAATAAAAATCGAATTACTTACCAATACAAAACGATGAAAATATCTTACCCAATAAATCGTCAGAGCTAAATTCACCGGTTATTTCATTTAGGTATTGTTGTGCAATTCGTAATTCTTCTGCAAGTAGCTCACCGGCCATATTGTCTTCAAGTTGCGCTTTGCCTTGATTGATATGTTCGTCTGCTTGTTGCAGCGCGATGATATGTCGTTGGCGCGCTATAACTTGGTCTTCGCCTGCTTGCTCAAAGCCCATGCATTGTTTTAAATGATCTCGAAGTTCATTAATACCAAGCTGTTGTTTTGCTGATATACGCAATACAGGATAGGTAGAAGTGCTCGACAATCCTATCGTTTCACCACTCTCATCACACTTGTTGCGAATAACAGTAATATTTGCATTTGCTGGCAAGCGAGCATAAAAGTCTGGCCAAATATCGCCAGGCTGGTCGGCTTTTTCTTCGTTACTGTCAACCATAAACAAAATACGGTCGGCTTTTTCAATTTCGCTCCAAGCTCTTTCTATACCAATTTTTTCAACTTCATCGGTGCTTTCGCGCAGGCCAGCAGTATCGATAATATGCAAAGGCATACCATCTATGTGAATATGTTCTTTTAGTACATCTCGTGTAGTACCAGCTATTTCGGTAACAATTGCAGACTCTTTACCTGAAAGCGCGTTAAGTAGACTAGATTTACCCGCATTTGGCCTACCGACAATTACTACCGACATGCCATCGCGCAATAAACTACCTTGCTTGGCTTGGTGCTTTATTTTGTCGAGTTGTTCGCAAATTTTTAGTAGGTCACCCTGCACTTTACCATCACTCAAAAAGTCGATTTCTTCTTCCGGAAAATCAATGGCAGCCTCAACGTACATGCGCAAGTGAATAACTTGTTCAACCAGCATATTGATTTGCTGTGAAAATTCACCCTGCAGTGAACGAAGAGCACTTTTGGCAGCTTGTTTAGAAGTAGCGTTGATTAAATCGGCAATGGCTTCTGCTTGTGTTAAATCTAGCTTGTCATTTAAGAAAGCTTGCTCACTGAACTCACCCGGTCGGGCTAATCGAACGTCTGATTTAGCAACACAAGCGTCGAGCAAGAGTTCCATAACAACTTGGCCGCCGTGGCCCTGCAGTTCTAATACGTCCTCTCCCGTAAATGAATGAGGCGCTTGAAAGTACAGTGCAATGCCTTGGTCAATTACGTTGCTGTGTTGGTCTTTAAAGGGCAAATAGCGAGCTTGGCGCACGGCAGGGCATTCACCCAATAAACGCAATGCCACTTCCTTTGCTTTAGGACCAGACACACGCACAATACCAACACCGCCTCTACCGGGTGCGGTGGCTTGTGCAACGATGGTTTCTTTATTCAACGACATTTTTAATTAATAACCTATTTAAGCAAGAGATTAGTCACGAAAGTTATTAAACTGCAGCGGCTGGCCTAAGTCTTCTTGTTTCAACATTGCCATCACGTCCTGCAAATCGTCACGCTTTTTACCGGTAACGCGAAGCTGTTCACCTTGAATAGAAGCTTGAACTTTCAGCTTCTTATCTTTTATTAGTTTCACTATTTTTTTAGCTAAGGGCTGATCAATACCTTGCTTGAAGCCAACGGTTTGGCGATGTGTTTTTCCTGTGTGGCTACTATCATTACGATCCATTGCCGATGTATTTACACCGCGCTTAACCAAAGCGTTACGTAATATATCCATCATCTGTTTAAGTTGGAAGTCATCCTGTGCGCTCATGATCACCGATGCGTCTTTGAATTCAAATGAGGCTTCAACGTTTCTGAAATCGAATCGCGTTGATAATTCACGGTTAGCATTCTCAGTTGCATTTTTTACTTCTTCTTCGTTTAATTCTGAAACAATATCAAATGTAGGCATGGGCGTTCTTCCTAAAGTTATTTTACGTTAGAGATTTGATTGTATCTCGTAAGTTCTACACAGTTTAGTAAATCTTAAATTGTGTAGACAAAAAAGCCCGCAGTTAGCAGGCTTTTCAAAAGGGTGCTATTGAAACTGAATAACAGCCTTAATAGTGTATATCTATGCTTTGCTACTTATGCCTCTTCTTTCCATTGACGCATAAATTATTTTTGCTTGAACAAGTGTAATAACGTTACTTATTAACCAGTACAAAACTAATCCAGCAGGGAAGAAGAAGAAGAAAATACTCATAGCAACCGGCATATACGTCATTATCTTTTGCTGTAACGGGTCAGTGATTGTCATCGGCTGTAAACGCTGCAGCAGGAACATACTTGCACCTGTAAGAATTGGCAACACATAGTACGGGTCGGCAACTGACAAGTCAGTGATCCAGAAAATGAAGCTTGCATGACGTAATTCAACGCTTTCCAGTAGAACCCAGTATAACGCTAAGAAAATTGGCATTTGTAAAAGAAGCGGGAAGCAACCACCCATAGGGTTTACCTTCTCTTTCTTGTACATTTCCATCATTGCTTGAGACATTTTCTGGCGGTCATCACCGAAACGTTCTTTTAATTGGGCCATTTTTGGCTGAAGATTACGCATTTTCGCCATTGACTCATATTGCTTTTTAGTTAGCCAATACATTGCACCCTTCACGACAATCGTCACACAAATAATCGCTAAACCCCAGTTAATAACAATGCCTTGAATCCAGGTTAATAGAGAAAATAACGGTTGTGAAATCATCCATAAGAAACCGTAATCAACGGTAAGGTCAAGGCCTGGTGCAATTGCAGCTAATACGCTTTGCGTTTTAGGTCCCATGTATAATTGGCTAGATATAGTGTCTTCACCGTTTGCTGCTATTGTTACAGGTTTGCCTGTATAGCCAATAATGGCGAAGGTGTTATCAACAATACGACTCGTAATAGTATTGGTTTGTTCCTGTGGTGGTACCCAAGCAGTCACAAAATAATGCTCAATCATGCCAGCCCAACCACCAATGGTGACGGCATTTAGTTTTTCGTCTTCAAAGTCACCGAAACCAAATTTTTCGTATTTGTCATCTTGAGTAGAGTAAGCTCCACCGCGATAAATAGGCATAAACATACTGCCGCCTGGCTGGTCTAAAGTAGTTTGCTTTAACTGTGCAAACTGCGCCATAGTAACGGCAGCGTTAGTGTTATTTTTTACGTCATAGGTAACGTCAACAACGTGTTGATCGCGTCTAAATACGAAGGTTTTTGTAACGCTTAAACCTTCAGCGGATGACCACGTTAAAGGAACGTTTAAGGTATCGCCGTCCAATGTAAAGTCAGCCTTTGAGGTGCTATATAGAGGACGCCCTTTTGGATTTGAGTCTGGACCGGATTTACCGACCAAGCCGCTTTGGGCAATATGCAGTCTGCCAATATCAGGTTTTAGTAACTGATACGAGTCGTCTGCACCTTGAGTTACTGGGTATTTTACCAAATCAGCTCTAACGACGTCGCCGCCTACAAGGTCAATGGTAAGGTCCAGAGTGTCAGTGGTGACATTAATGAAACGATCGCTGTTAGTTTCCAATGTGCTAATTTGTGGCACAGCGGTTTGGCTTACCGGAACATCCGAAGCGGTATTATTTCCAATAGCGGGAACTGAAGAATTGCTCGGGATTTCGCCATCGGCAGAGGATACACTTGGTATACCTTGACTTGCCGTAGTTTGTTGAACAGGTGGTGTAGCTGGTTTAGGGCCATATGCGTCCTGATATTCAACCCATAATAGATAACTGACTAACAATAAGCCGATAACTAAGAGACTTCTTTGGGATTCCATATTTTTCTCGTTTTAAAGTTTATTTTTAGGTGTTGCTAATGACGATGCTTCGTTGTTCACATTATGTGAATGCGTTACGTTATCTTCACTTGTTCCGGGTACGTAATCAAACCCACCCGGATGCATTGGGTTACATTTCATTATTCTTTTTATAGAAAGCCAAGTTCCCTTAACTAATCCATGTCGTTCCAAAGCTTGATGTGCGTAACAAGAGCAAGTTGGATGAAAACGACAGTTTTGGCCTAACATGGGAGATATGAAGACTTGATAACCTTTTATCAACAGTCGAAAGGGCAGGGTTAACAAAGAAAAAGGGGTTGAAGCCTTATTTTGTGTCATTAACTTGCGCTTTGATTGCATCGATTGGTTAGTTTTCGCCATAATTTCTCTAGTTGAACGACCATCTCTTGGTTGTCCAGTTGACCTATACCTTGTTTCGCGATCACGATAATATCAACATTTGGTAGCTGATGTCTCCGTAATCGGAAGCTTTCTCGTATAATTCTTTTTATTGTGTTGCGATCGGTCGCATTTTTGACTTTTTTCTTAGGCACAGTAATACCTAGACGAGCTGTTTCGAGTTCGTTGTGTCTTGCTAGTATGGTGATGTGATTAGAAACTGCGGGAATAGCTTTATCGAATACAAAGGAGAAGTTTTTGGGAGTCAACAAACGTGACTCCCTGGGAAATGAGTTATCTACCGGTTTAATATGCTTTACTCACACATTAAGCTGATAATTTAGCTCTTCCTTTTGCTCTGCGGTTTGCTAGTACTTTACGACCGTTTTTAGTGGCCATACGAGCACGAAATCCGTGAGAGCGCTTACGCTTTAAATTGCTTGGTTGAAAAGTTCTTTTCATGGCCTAATCTCTACTTGTTTCAGTTTAACGTTGAAGCATGAGTTTCAACTAAAATGAAACCTTGCTTGGAAATGGACGCGGAATGATAGAGATCAAAATAGTCATTGTCAACGTTTATCGGCTTTAAAAGCGCTATTTATTTGAATTGTGCATAAATATTGCGCATTGCTTGCTTTTATCCACATTTTGCTGTGTATTTTGTATTGTAGGTACGCCATTCTGGCATGATATATGCGCAAATTTTCAGCATAACGGCCTAAACAATTCATTTAATTGAATGAATACATAAGGTTATCCCCAGATAAAGTTGTTATATAACAGTTGTTTAGCATTTCAACACTGTATAGAGGTAATTGTACTAAAAGAATTGCCAATTATCTGTGGATAAATAAATGAAAATCCCCTATTCTTATCGCCCTTTTTTTAAAGGCTAACAAAGCGGGTGCGCTTTTGAACGGATAAAAATGTGCTGATTCTTCCAATATATGCAGAATGAACATGAGTACATTTAATTTACGTTCAAGTTCAGGTTAGTAATCCACGAATACGAGTTTGTTGCTCAAGGTTTTGGTTACATTTTTTATCACACGGACGCAGTTAGCTTTTATGGTAGACGTATAATGGAGATAGTCAGTTGA